>DATKPS010000096.1:0-29056 GCA_035524015.1 Candidatus Sulfotelmatobacter sp. | reverse complement strand
AGCCTGCGGAAAAACTCCCGTGGCACAGACACTCTTGTCTGTGCACTCGAGCCAAATGCAGCAAAATCAGCACTGGCGAGAGTGCCTGTGCCACGAAAACGCTCAGTTCTGGACTTTTTCCGCAACCTGTTCAGCCTGTGGCTTGATCTGCCGCGCAGCAACGCACCTACCAATCACCATTGTCATTCCGAACGCAGTGAGGAGTCTCTCTTGGATTGTAAATGCGCCGACTCTTCAAGCCGCAGCGTACCGTTCGCTGTTCGGCTTCGATCCGCTCAGCGCAAAGAACAATATGTAAAGGTAGCAGATCACCGGCAGGAAGAACGCATGGTGAATCCCAATGCGGTCGGCAATCCAGCCTTGCAGCAGCGGTATGATGGCGCCGCCCACGATGGCCATGATCATCACCCCGGAGCCATCCCCGGTTAGCGGTCCCAGTTCCGCCACGCCCAGTGTAAAGATGCTCGGGAACATGATCGAATTGAAGAAGCCCACCAAAATGATGGTATACATCGCCAGGTGCCCGTTCGTCAGCATCGAAGTCGCAACCAGTGCCGCCGCGCAAACCGCGCATATTCCCAACAAGCTTCCTGTGCGAACCTTCTGCAGTAATCCGGATCCGATGAAACGTCCTACCATCGCCCCACCCCAATAAAACGCCACGAAACTCGCCGCGACTTTCGCCGTCAGTCCGCCAATCGATGGTTCGCTGAAGTAATTCACCAAAAAACTACCAATGGAAACCTCGGCTCCGACATAAACGAAAATCGCAATCGCGCCGAAAATCAGGTTCGGATGCTTCCAGATCGAGTCGCTTACCTTCACCCCGACTTTGTGTTGCGCGTGCTCGATTGTCGGCAACTTCGAGATTCCAATGGCCACCGCGAGCACCACCAATGCAACCCCCAACCCCACGTACGGGGTCTTCACGGTCGCCGCTTCGTGTAAGCGATAAGCCTGCAAGGCCTCCGGCGCCAGCGCGCGAATTTCTTGTACCGTTTTTGGCACCGTGCTCAGAATCAGCAGCCCGCCAAAAAACGGCGCTAGAAACGTACCCAGCGAATTGAATGCCTGCGTCAAGTTCAACCGGCTCGACGCTGTCTCCGGCTTTCCGAGTACCGTGACATACGGATTCGCTGCCACTTGCAGACAAGTGATTCCCGCCGCCAACACTATCAGCGCCCCAAGGAACAGCCAGAACGACGGCGCACTCGCCGCCGGTACGAACAAAAATGCTCCCACCCCCATCGTTAACAAGCCGGCCACCATCGATCGCTTGTACCCAATCCAGTCGATCAACTTCGCCGATGGTATCGAGAACACCGCGTACGCCCCGAAAAACGCGAACTGCACCAGCATCACTTTCGCGTAATTTAGATCGAAGATCGATTTCAGGTGCGGCACCAAAATATCGTTCAGACAGGTCAGAAATCCCCACATGAAAAACAGCGTCGTTACAATCGCAAGTGCACCCGTGTAACTTCTCTCTGCTCCCGCGCTTTCGCCGACCTTCGTCGCGTTCGTGACGCTTACGTTTGCCATGTTTCCCGGGTTCCTTTTCTCCGCCCTCAAGCGGCCCCTGATCCAGCTCCTGATACTGCCACAGCTTTTCCTTATCCCCAAAGGTATCCCGTCACACGGCGGGCGCACAGGAAATGGTGTAAGGTTGTGCCGTATCGTTATTTTTCACGCGATTGCGAGAATCGACTATGACTCAGTCCGCCTGGTTCCTGCTGGTTACCGCTGTGCTCCTCTCTCTCCTCACTCCCACCACGCTGCGCGCACAAAGATCTTCCGGCATCGTCGTCTGGTCCGAACCCGGCCTTCCCACTGCCGACACGGCCTCCCCTTCCCCCGCGCAACTTGCCCAAACCTTTCCCTACGCCCGCCTTCTTCCCGCCGATCAACTCCCCACCGCGCTCGCCGATCCGCAAACGCACCTCCTCATTCTTCCTCAAGGCTCCGTCGTGCCGGAAGCCGCCTTTTCCGCCATTTCTGACTATCTTCATCGCGGCGGTAACCTGCTCGTTCTCGGCGGCCGCCCTTTTACCCGTTCCGCCTACCACGACGCCACCGGCTGGCACCTTCGCGACTACAGCACGCGCTTCTCCCGTCCCTTGCAGATCGATCAATACCAGAACACTCCCGGCTCTTCTGGCGCCACCTTTACTCCCAATCCCGACATTCCCATCGAGCTTCCGCGTTTCTCCTGGAACCAAGCCTTCAGCCCCATCATTCGTCTCAGCACCAGCGACCTCTACCCCCGTGGCGGTTCCTCCGGTTCGCTCGACATGAAGCTCGACACGCTCGTTTGGGGCGTTACCGACGGTCGCCGCCTCTCCGCTCCTGTCATACAGATCGACAACTTCTCCTCCTACTTCGACGGTGGCCGCTGGATTTTTCTCTCCGCCGACCTCGCGCCCGGCTTCTACTCCTCGCCCGATTCCACCAAGCTTCTCCGCCTCCTCGCTGATCGAGCGCAGCAAGGTGCGCTGGAGTTTTCCGTCCGCCCCGTGCTTCCTTTATATCTGCCTGGCGAACCGGTCGAACTCGAATCCATCGTTCATTTAGCGAATAAACCTGCTGGCCCACTCTCGATTCAAATTTCTTCTTATCCAGAAGATCAGCCCTCTCAGAAACAATCCGCCACAATTTCTCTTCCCGCCCCACAAGAAACTGTGCTTCCCGCCGCGCAGGGCAAAGGCCTGCAGATTATTGAAGCTCGCCTACTCGAAGGCACCAACCTGCTCGCCATCTATCATTCCGCCTATTGGATTCGCGATGAGGCTTTCCTTCGCTCCGGCCCCAAGTTGGGCGTCAACGCAGACTACTTCACCCTCGATGGAAAGCCGCTCGCCGTTGTTGGCACCACCTATATGTCTAGCGAGGTGCAGCGCCTCTACTTCGATCATCCCAACGTCTACGTCTGGAACTCCGATCTTTCCCTCATTCACAGTGCCGGCCTCAACATGCTCCGTACCGGCTGGTGGACTGGCTGGGACAAGCTCTGCGATGAAACCGGCCGGCCCTACGATCGGACGCTTCGCACCCTCGAAGCCTACTTAATGACCGCGCGCAAATTTAATCTCCCTGTCCAATTCAACTTTTTCGCTTTCCTGCCCGACGTTTTGGGCGGCATCAATCCCTATCTCGATCCCGAAGCCGTGCGCCGCCAGCAGAATCTCGTCGGATCCGTCGCCGCGCGTTTCCATGATGTGCCCTTCCTGGCTTGGGACCTCATCAACGAGCCCAGCTTCTCCAAGCAGCTTTGGCGTATGCGTCCCAATTACGACCCCATCGAACTCGCCGCCTGGAACGCCTGGCTCGACAAAAAATATACCAACCGTGCCGCCCTCGCCGCAGCCTGGAACGTGCCACCCAGCGCCGTAGCGGGCACCATCTCGCTTCCTACGGAAGAAGAATTCCAGCCGCGCAACATGTACGTCGGCGCCAACTCTCTGCGCGTCAATGATTACGTCTTATTCGCTCAGGAAGAATTTGCCAATTGGGTCCGCGGCATGCGCGAAGCCATCCGCACCGTCCATTCCAACGCCCCCATCACCGTCGGCCAGGACGAAGGCGGCTACCTCGATCGCCTCAATCCCTCCTTCTTCGCCGATTACCTGGACTTCACCACCAATCATTCCTGGTGGCAGAACGACTACCTTCTCTGGGATTCCTTGGTCGCCAAGCAACCCGGCAAAGCCATGCTCATTCAGGAAACCGGCCTGCAGCGTGAGCTCACTCTTGACGAACTCGCCCGCCGCACGCCCGAGCAAGAAGCCATGCTCTTCGAACGCAAATTCGCGCTTTCCTTCGTCGGCGGATCCGGGGCCATCGAGTGGCTTTGGAATTCCAACTCTTACATGACCGAAAGCAACGAAACCCCCATCGGCGCGCTCCACGCCGACGGCACCGAAAAACCCGAAGCCACCGTTCTTCGCGATATGGCCAAATTCGCCGCCGCCGCTTCTCCTTACCTCGTCAATCCCAAGCAGCCCGCCATCGCCATCGTAACTTCCCAAGCCGCGCAGTATTCCGTCCAAGCCGACCTGCAAATTGCCGCGCAACAAAACGCCGTCCGCGCCCTCGGCTACGGTTTGCACCAACCCGCCTACGTCATTGCCGAAAACCAAATCGCCAAGCTCGGCTCTCCCAAACTCGTCATTCTTCCTTCTCCGCAAGCCCTGCGCGAATCCACCTGGCAGGCCCTTCTCACCTACGTCCGCAACGGCGGCAATCTCCTCGTCACTGGCTCCGTCTCTCGCGACGAACACTGGCATCTTGTCGATCGCTACACTCCACTCGGCATCAAAGCCACCACCGAACCCCTCACCTTCCACAACGCGCAAGTCATTGGTAATGTCGGCTTGTCCGCACAATCACGATTCATCTTCCTGTCGTTCAATCAGCAGGACCAGCAACTTCTCGAATATCTCCATTTCGTCGACGGTGCCAGCCTCCAGGATTTTGGCGTGGGCCACGGCCAACTCTTCTGGTGCTCTTATCCCGTCGAACTCTCCGACAGCACGAGCTCCGCAGCTACGCTGTACCAGGAAGTCGTCGAGCGTGCCAATATCCCTCCCTCATGGGATGGCGGGATCCTTTTCAGGGATCCCATGCTGATCTACCCCATCGACCTGCAAAATGCCGTCCTGTACATCTTCGAAAACGAATCCGATAACGAAGCCAGCCTGAATCTCCGCGATCCCATCACCGGCGCCCAATTCCCCGTGCGCGTCTCACCCGGCCGCGCCGCCCTCGCGCTCATCGAGAAATCCACCAAACAAATCGCCGCCAAATACAATTTGCCTTAAGCGCCTTTGGAGTGCGGGAGCCCAGCTCCCGCCGGTCTCACAACTCAACCTCGCTCACACCCGATCAGCGGCAGCCCGGCTGCCGCCTTCGCAACTCAACCCACACAACCTGACTTTACCGGAGCGTCTGAACTACAGCGCTTTCCAGCTAAAGACGTTCGCCCGTTTCCAGACGTAACCGCCCCCCTTTCGCACTCATCCTTTAATTAAGGAACGAGGTGAACCATGCTCCGCTCGCAAGGTATTCCAGATAGCCAAGCCAGCCCACTCACGCGCGTACTTTTCTATTTCGTAAAACGCCGTCTCGGCCGCATCCCGGTCGGCGTCCGCATCCGTGCCTTCGTTCCCAAATACCTACGCAAAGCGGCCAGCCTCGATATGTACTGCGCCTCCCAAGGCCTCGTCTCCATGCACCTCAAAGAACTGGCCCAACTCAAAACGGCTTTGATGGTCGGCTGTCCTTTTTGAATTGATATCCATTCTGCCGTGGGCAGAAAATCCGGCATCACCGAAGACCAGCTCCACGACCTCTTGCAATTCGATTCCAGCCTGCACTTCAACGCCCGCGAAAAAGCCGTACTTCACCTGGCTGTGGCCCTCACTCGCACCCCAGCGGACGTCTCCGACGAACTCTACTCAATGCTGCGCCAGCATTTTTCCGAGCCCGAACTCGTCGAACTGTCCGCGGTCATCACCTGGGAAAACGCCCGCGCCCGCTTCAATCGCGTCTTCGCTATCCCCGCTGACAATTTCTCGCAAGGCCAGTTCTGCCCCATGCCTGAAAATGCCGCCACCCACCAGCATGCTGCCTCGTAGGGTCCAGCACCGTTTACCCTGAGGCCGCAAAGGACGGGACCCATGCGCTGCGCAAACGCACCTGAATTTGAGCGCCTTCCTGCCGGATTATCTTCGCTTTCCCTACCTATTAGCAGAATTACTAACAGCCCTCAACCCCGTTTACATCTATAATCCAGGGACCCGTTGGTTCGGGATTGGGGGCTAGGCATGCCAATCGTTGCGCCTACAGCCGAGTGGGATTCTTTGTCTCAAAAACTGCGCGCTGCCGCGCCGGAAGCATTCAACTCTGATGGCCGCGTGCTCAATCTTCTCGATGGCGAGTGGAAAAATCCCGGCTTTGGCCGCCATTATGAGTCCGCCATCGATGGGCGCAGCCTCGGCCGCATCCCCATGCTCGACTTGGACTCCGCCCTTGCCGCCGTCAAATTCGCCAAGTCCGAAGCCGCTACTTGGTCCCGTGCCGATCTGGACGAACGCCGCCAGCGCGTCACCACCTGCCTCGCCACCCTCAAGCAGCATCGCGAGCTCATCGCCCTTCTGCTCATGTGGGAAATCGGCAAGCCTTACGCTCAGGCTCTCACAGATATCGATCGTTGCATCTCCGGCGTCGACTGGTATGTCGAGAACATCGGCTCGATGCTCCATGGCCGCGCTCCCCTTGGGCTCATCTCCAACATCGCTTCCTGGAACTACCCCTTGTCCGTCCTCATGCATGCGGTTCTCGTCCAGGTTCTTGCCGGCAACTCTACCATTTCCAAAACTCCCACCGACGGCGGCCTCTATGCCCTCACATTGGCCCACGCCATCGCTCGTCGCGCTGGCCTGCCCGTTTCGCTCGTGAGCGGTTCCGGTGGCCAGCTAAGCGATGCGCTCGTTCGTAACGAATTCGTGGATTGCCTTGCCTTCGTCGGCGGCAAAACGAACGGCGGCGTCATCGCCTCCACCCTTTACGATGAAAAAAAGCGCTACATGCTTGAGATGGAAGGCGTTAACACGTACGGTGTCTGGCAATTTTCCAATTGGCCTTTGCTCGCGGAGCAACTCCGCAAAGGGTTCGATTACGGCAAGCAGCGCTGCACCGCCTACGTCCGTTTCATTGTCCAGCGCGAACTCTTTCCGCAGTTTCTCGAAATGTATTTACCGGTGCTTCGCTCCCTGCGCTTTGGCAATCCGGTGCTTGTAGAATCGCCGCTGGATCCGTTTCCCAAGCTCGACTTCGGCCCGCTCATCAATAGCAAAAAGGTGGAAGAACTCCGGGTTCTCTACGTCGATGCCCTTGGAAAAGGGGCCATCAGCCTTTACGAAGCCACGGTCTCCGAAAGTATGATCTTCCCCAACCAGGACATCTCTGCCTACGTCGGTCCCGCTGCGCTTCTCAACATTCCTCGCAATTGCCGCCTCTACCACGCGGAACCTTTCGGCCCGCTTGACACCATCCTGGTCGTCGACCATCTCGAAGAACTCATCTCCGAAATGAACGTGTCCAATGGCGCGCTGGTCTCTTCTATCGCCTGCGATGACTCCAAAGTCGCCCGCCGTGTTGCTTCCGAGCTGCGAGCCTTCAAAATCGGTATCAATTCGATTCGGTCCCGCGGCGACCGGGCAGAAGTCTTCGGCGGCATCGGCCAGTCCTGGAAAGGCTGCTTCGTCGGCGGACGTTATCTCGTCCTCGCCGTCACCTCTGGCCCTCCGGGCGAAAAACTCTTTGGCAATTTCCCGGATTACACCCAGCTCCCCGAAGAAGCTTCCTCAAAGTCCTTCGCCATGGTCGGCTAATCTCCGCACTACCGTTGCGCACTGCAAAGGTCTATACTCCGCCTCAGAGACCTGGGCGAAAGGAGTGCGCCCATGAGTGTTCCTCAACGTTTGAAATCCTTTCTGGATTCCAACTACGTTCCTTACAAATCGCTCTCTCACTCGACCACCTACACCGCGCAGGGCACGGCGACCCTCATGCAAATTTCCGGCAAAGAGATCGCCAAAACTGTAGTCCTGTGTGTCGGTGAGAACCATCCTCAGACGGTTCTCGCCGTTCTCCCTGGCTCGCGCCACGTCAAATTCGAAAAACTTGCTACCGTCATCGGGCGACCGGTACGGCTCGCCTCCGAAGAGGAGTTCATCCGCTTTTTCCCCGATTGTGAACTGGGCGCCATGCCGCCTTTTGGTGCGTTGTACAATCTGCCCGTCTTCGTCGATGAGTCCCTTGCGAAAGACAAGGAAGTCGTCTTCAATGCCGGCACGCACCATGATGCTCTTCGCATGGCTTACGAGGATTTCGCGCGGCTCGCGAGTCCCACGATCTGCTCATTCACCTGATGGGGTGCTGTCCTCAAGGGACGGCAGTCAGACTCGTTGCGCCTTAATTTAGCTCTGCTCGGGCGCCAGGGGCGAGTTTGTTCTGTCTTTTCCATTTTCATTTACAGAGCTTCTGGTATTCCCTTCGATTTCGCTTGCTCCATGATCGGACCAGGCACTGTCCATGTTGCTGCTCCGGCGGTTCCAGTACGCTCTTCCGCTCCTTCCGCTGATTCTGTCCTCCTTACCAGCACTTGCGCAAAGCCACTCCCCCTCCTCGACGATTTCCGTGCGCGAGTACTGCATCCCCGAAAACGCCAGAGCCGCTTTCAATCAAGGGCTCCAACATTTCGAAAAGTACGACTTTTCCGGCAGCGCCAGGTTCTTCTTCAAAGCCATTCACAAATTCCCGGATTTTTATGAGGCTTACTATCAACTGGGGCTCGCTCAGGTACATCTGAATCAAACCGACAACGCAGCCCGGTCATTTCAGACCGCCATTGATCTCAGCGGTGGGCATTATCCCTTGGCGGCATTTGCTTATGCTCTGCTCTTATGTAATCAGGGACAGCTGACCGACGCGGAGCGCCTGGTACGCCATGGCTTGGAGCAAAATCAAAACGCGCCCGACGGCTACGTGGTTCTTGGTGTCGTCTTGGCTCACTTTAACCGCCTCGACGAGGCGGAACACAACGCACGCGAAGCTCTTTCGCGCAGCCCCCATGCCTATGAGGCTTACTTGCTTCTCGCCTACGTTCACGACCAGCGCAAAGATTATTCTGCCGAGATTCGTGACTTCGACAATTTCCTGGCCGCCGAGCATCGTGGTCCTCGCGCCGACCACGTCCAGGAACTACGCAAGATCGCCCAACAACATGTTACCGTTAATCCCGTAGGGAAATAACGGTGACCCCTGGCGACTCGGCTCAGGCGTGTGATACCACCGCTTGCTTCTTCTCGATAATCTCCGTCAGCCCTGCCTCGATCACGTCCAGCCCTTCGTCGAACTGATCGTCCGTCACCACCAGGGGCACCAAGATGCGCATGATGTTGTTGCTTGTTCCCGCGGTGATAGTCATGAGTCCGTGCTCGTAGCAGAACTTCCCCAATTCCTTTGTTTCCGTATCGGCCGGCTGCTTCGTCGCGCGGTCGCGCACCAGTTCAATGGCGCACATTCCGCCAAGCCCGCGCACATCGCCAATCAACGGCCACTTTTTTTGCCAACCTTGCGCACGCTCTTCGAACCTTTTGCCAATGGCGGTCGACCGCGCCAGCAATCCGTCCTGTTCGATGGTCTCTAGCGCCGCCAAGGCGGCTACGCATGACAGCGGATTGCCCGCGAACGTGCTCCCTAATCCCCCCGGCTGCGGAGCATCCATAATCTGCGCCCTGCCGGTCACGCCGGCCAGTGGCAACCCGCCGCCCACGGACTTCGCCGTCGTAATTAAGTCGGGTTCCACCCCGTAATGTTCGATGGCAAACATTTTCCCGGTCCGGCCAATGCCCGATTGCACTTCGTCAGCAATGAACACAATCCCGTACTTGTTGCAGATCTCTCGTATGATTCCAAAGAATTCCTTTGGCGGCGCCACGAACCCGCCTTCACCCAACACTGGCTCCGCAATCACCGCCGCCACCGCATCCGGCGACACCACCCGCTTGAACGTATCCTCCAGGTGATGAGCGCAAAACATCTTGCACGAGGGATACGTCAGGTTGTACGAGCACCGGTAGCAATAAGCGTACGGAATCCTATAAATATCCGAAGCAAACGGCGCAAATCCTGCCTTATACGGACTGGTCTTGCTGGTCAGCGACATGGTCATCCACGTCCGTCCGTGAAATGCATCCTCAAAACAAATCACCGCCGGCCGTTTTGTATACGCGCGCGCAATCTTCACCGCGTTTTCCACGCATTCCGCGCCCGTGTTCACGAAAAACGTCTTCTTTGGTCCGCTGATTGGCGCCAGCGCGTTCAACTTTTCCGCCAGCGCGATATACGATTCGTACGGCGTCACCCCAAAACACAAGTGCAGGAATTTTCCAATCTGTTCCCGCAGTGCGGCCTCCACACGTGGCGCGCGATGTCCACTATTCAGGCAGCCGATACCCCCGGCAAAATCCAGATAGCGGTTGCCGTCCACATCCTCGATCCATGCGCCTTCGGATTTCGCAGCGAAAATTGGCGACACCAATGCCGGCCCTCGCGGAATCGCCGCTTCCCGCCGCGCCAGTAGCGCCTTCGATTTCGGTCCAGGTATTTCCGTGCGCAATTGAATCGTCTTCATTGGTTCTTCCCTTTCCCTAAAACTCGAAACTACCTTAAATTCGCCCAAAGCTCTCGCTGCCTGCGGCTGTCATCCTGAGGAGTGCTTTTTGCGACGAAGGATATCAAATTCATCCTTTCAACACGCCCGCCGGCCGATTCCCGCTCAATTACCGGCACTCAGTACCATCCAATGGGCGCCTCATCCAAATTCACGAACACCTGCTTGGTCTCCAAATATTCTTCCAGTCCCCACGGCCCAAGCTCGCGCCCAAATCCCGACTGCTTGTACCCGCCCCACGGCGCTTCCACATACGTCGGCTGCATATGATTCACCCAAATAATCCCCGCGCGCATCGATTTCACCACGCGAAACGCCTTGAAAATGTCTCGCGTCCACACCGCGCCCGCCAATCCATACGGTGTATCGTTCGCGATTTTGATCGCCTCGCCTTCATTCTCAAACGGAATTACCGAAGCCACCGGCCCAAAAATCTCTTCCCGCGCAATCCGCGCATTGTTATTCACGTCATAAAAAATCGTCGGCTCCACGTAATAGCCCTTGCCGAAAGCTTTCGGCCGCTCGCCGCCAATCGCTGTCTTTGCCTCCTTCTTTCCCAACTCCAGATACGCACTCACCCGGTCATACTGTTCTTTGCTGACCAGCGGCCCCATCTTCGTTTCTCGTTCCAGCGGCGGCCCCAGCTTGATGCGCTTGGCCTTCTCCGTCATGGCTTCCACAAATTTCCCATAAATCTTCTTCTCCACCAGGATGCGGCTGCCCGCGCTGCACACTTCTCCTTGATTGATGAACACGCCAAACAGCGCTCCATCCACCGCCGCTTCCCAGTCCGCATCCGCAAAGAACACGTTCGGCGATTTTCCGCCCAGCTCGAGCGTCACGCGCTTCAACGTGTCCGCGGCGCTCTTCACGATAATCTTCCCCACCGACGCGCTGCCTGTGAATGCGATTTTATCCACTCCCGGGTGCGACACCAGCGCTGCCCCGGTCACTTCTCCTACGCCATTGATAATGTTCACCACCCCCGGCGGTAATCCTGCTTCCGTCAGGTAATTCGCAAATTCTAGTGCCGTCAATGGCGTTTGCTCCGCCGGTTTCAATACGCACGTGCAGCCCGCGGCGATCGCCGGCCCCAGCTTCCACGCCGCCATCAACAACGGAAAATTCCACGGGATGATCTGCCCAGCCACCCCCATCGGTTCTCGCAGCGTGAAGCTCAGCGCATTCGCCGGCACCGGCATCACGTTGCCAGTCACCTTATTCGCCAATCCGCCATAGTATTCGAAGCAGGTGGCCACATCAGCCATGTCAAATTCTGCTTCCACAATCGGCTTGCCGCAGTTCCGTGCCTCGATTTCCGCCAAGGTTGCCGCGTTCTGACGCACTTTCTCCGCCAACTTGAACAAAACGCGTCCACGATCCTGTGCCGACGTTTGCGGCCATGCTCCCCCATCGAACGCCGCGCGCGCGGCCTTTACCGCTTTGTCCGTATCCGCAGCGTTGGCTGCGGCAACCTGCGCAATCACCTCTTCCGTCGACGGGTCGTACACGGGGAAGGTCTCGTTCGAAGAACTACTCACCCATTCCCCATTGACGTAGTTCTGATAGGTTTTCACCGTTGGTTTCGCTGTGCTCGACATCATCCGCCTCCAAAACTCGTCAGTGCGTGGCATTAGCCGTTCCGAAAGTGCCGCAGGATAAACCCGGCTTCAGCCGCTCGGGGCATATTGGTTACTTCTCACCCCACTTCTTTTAGCCCTACCGACTCCGCCTCCAACTTCCTCGCCGCTTTTCGCCCTCCGTACACAAAAAAGAAAAATGCGGCCATACCGATAAACAGCAGCGTTCCGCCCACCATCCACACTTCATACCGCAACACTGAACTGATCTGTGCTGCCGGGAAAAATGCCACCACCATGGCAATCGCCGTGGTGATCAACCCGCTCACTCCCGCTACCACCAGTGTGTTCCGCGAGTACTGCTGCCTCTCAAACTTCGCGCTCATCGCAATCTTCAGAATCGCTCCGAACACGTACAGAAACGGAATCAACTGCAACACCACCGCCAGCGACAATAGCGACTGAAAGCTCGCCTGCACATTTCCTGTCGACAGAAAATTCACCGCTACCAGTATCAGCGATACCGCCGCGTGCACCATCAACGCCGCGTACGGCGTCGCGTACTTTGGATGAATCTTCCCCAGCCACGCCGGCATGTACGAATCCAGCCCGGCCACAAATGGAATCCGCGCCGAACCACCCAGCCACGCCGACCCGATCCCTGCAATCGACAAGCTCAGCAGAAACGCAAACGGCGCCACAATCCATGCCACTCCCACTCGCGACGCCATGTGGCTCACCGCCTGCACGATTCCCTGCAGCACGCTGATGCTGTTCTTGTCCACCGCCACCAGCAGCGTCAGCGTCGCGCCAATATAAAGAAATCCCGAAAGCACACCGCCCCACGCCACCGCTCCTGGCAACGTCTTCCGCGGATTCTCAATCTCGTCGCCCATGATCGACGCCAGTTCCAGGCCCACCAGCCCGAAGCAAATCACGCCAAATGAATTCAACACAAATCGCGGATTCGCCGGAACCTGAAAGTCCGACCAGTGAATGTTCGTCCCGAACTTCACGCATACGATCACGCCCAGGCCCATCAACAAAAATGCCGCGATAAACGTCCCGATTCCGCCCAGGTTGTTGATCCACTTCCCCACGCCCAGGCCCACCACGTTCAGCACCACCAAAATCCCTAGCAGCACGACGGACGCGATCATCGCAAACGCCCGATTATCCGCCAGGCCCTCGTGTCCGGGCCCCAGCACAAACACGGATACTCCCACGAAGTACAACATCACCGTGGGCACATACATCATGTTGTTCGTCCAGTAGCACCACCCCGACAAAAATCCGTGAAAGTCGCCGAACACTTCCTTGGCCCACAAATACACCCCGCCCTCGCCCGGATAACGATGCGCCAGCTCGATGACGGCAACTCCTTGCGGCCAGAAAAACAGGATCAGCGCAATCAACCATAGCCAAATTGTGACCCCGCCGTTTGCGGCGATGGAGGGCAGAACATTCAGGTTGAAGACCGCCACTACAAACAGCAGCACCAGGTCACGCCGCCCCAGCACCCGCTTCAGATGCGGCTGCTCACTGGCGGAAGCGGCTCCCGCCGCCGTCCCCTTCGTGACCTGGCTGCTCACTTCATTTGCTCCTTCTTCCCCCAAGAAATCGCCGTTGTCCCCAAAAAAGGGCGGTCTTTCCGGGCGCAGCGAGGGATCTCTCTTCGATCGCTGCGTGTCGCCTTAGACCTCCTACCTCAACTCGTTCCTGTGTGTCGTTGTTTAGTGTCCGGCCGCGCCCACAAACTTCAGCCCGCGCTCCTGTTGCGTCTTCGCCAAGCCTGGCGCCACTTCTTCGAACACCGCCAAGTGCTTGTCGATGTCCGCCTCGGTATGCTGCACGGAAATGGTCCACTGTTCGTCCCACCAGTACGGCATCGCCAACACGCCGCGATTCACCATGGCGAACCAGAACTGCCGCCACAGGTCCACGTCAATCTTCAGCCAGTCCCGGTAATTGCGGATTTCCTCGGCATACAGCATCAGCGCCCCGTTCACGCCCGCCTGCGCAACATATGCCTGCAATCCCGCCTTCTTCAGGATCGTCCGGTAACCATCCGCCAGCTTCTTGCCCAACTTGTCCACATGCGCATAATTCTCGCGTGTCAGCACTTCGCGGAACGTCGCCAACCCTGCCGCCATCGCGAAGCGATTGGTGTTGTACGTGCCTCCATGAAATACCTTGTGCTGCACGATCAAATCCATCACCGCCCGGCTTGCACCAAACGCCGCGAGCGGCACGCCCCCGCCAATCGACTTCGCCAGCGTGATCATGTCCGGCTTCACGCCGAAGTATTCGCTTGCGCCGCCCCAGCCGAGTTTTGCGCCGGTTTTCACTTCGTCGAAAATCAGTAGCGCCCCATTCTTCGTGCAAATTTCCCGCAGCCCTTCCAGGAATCCCTTTTGCGGCATGCAGATGCCCACGTTCATCATGATGGGCTCCAAAATAATTGCCGCGATCTGCCCCGGGAATTGCATGAAACGATGTTGCACGCTCGCCAAATCGTTAAACGTCGCCACCGTCACGTTATCCAGCACCGCCTTGATCACGCCTAGCCCACCCGGCACCGAATTTGGCGCATGAATATCGCCAAAATCCTCCTCCTTCGGCTTCACGCTCACCAGCGCCGTGTCGTGCAACCCGTGATAGCAGCCCTCAAACCGCAAAATTTTGTCCCGGCCCGTAGCGGCCCGCGCAATCCGGCAAGCGTGCATCGTCGCTTCCGTACCGCTCGAACCGAATCTCACCATCTCCACCGGATAACGCGCGCAAATCTCGTCCGCCAGTTCCAGTTCCATCCCGTGCGGCATGCCGAACGTCGCGCCATGATCTGCCGCCCATTTCACCGCTTTCACCACCGCCGGATGGTTGTGCCCCGCCATCAACGTGCCGAAGCACAGGTTGTGATCGATATATTCATTCCCGTCGATGTCGCGAATCTTGCTTCCTTGCCCTTCCGCCACAAATATCGGGTAAGGATCATAAGCTCGGTAATTGCTCGCTACTCCCAGCGGAATGCGCTTCTCCGCCTTCTTATGCGCCTCCGCGGACTTCGGGGTGCGCTTCTCGTACACAGCGATTTCCTTCTGCAATGTCTCGTGCATTTCCAACTCCATCCAGGTAGGCCTTCCTGTGGTCACCTGTAGCAGGTCTGTTCCCTGCAGTCAGTGTTGATGGAGGCTTTCCGGACTGCGAAAAATCTCCGTTCTTGGCAGCTGAAGTGTTCAACCCTCACGAAAACTTCGCGAATTCTGCGGCAAACTACGCCATTATTTTACGCTCTTCCTTGGCGTCCGCCTATGCTGCGAATCCGCTCTATGGTCCCGTACAGTCTTCAGCGGGTCAGGGCTTCAGCTCTGACATTGGGCTCCAGATGAATAAGGCTTTAGCCCCGGAAGCGCGCGGATTTTGTCGACAGCATTAGAACAAAAACTTTATCGCGAACTGCATCACTCGTGGATCCCGTGCCTTCAACACTTCTCCAAACGTCGAATCGGAGAAGTTGCCGTCGGGATTTTCGAATTGCGTGTGATTCCAGGTGTTATAAAACTCCGCCCGGAACTCCGTGTTTAGTTTCTCGGTGATCGGCGTCAGTTTCGCGATCACCAGGTCCGTATTGTTGAGCGCTGGGCCGCAGCACAACGCGTGCGGCGTGTTGCCGAATGTCCCCAACTGTTGTGGGCAACCCGTAACGGTCGCGTCGCAGAAATTCGCCGTGTTGAACCAAAGTCCTCCGTTCGTCTTGGGGTTCAACCGCTGCAGCGGCGCAGTCATGTACGGCGTATTGGTCGACTCGAAGAAGATGCTCGACATCAGCTCCGCGTCATCCTGGTCCTGTATGCGAATCGGGAATCCGCTTTGGTAAGTTATGATGGCGGAAACCTGCCAGCCATTTGCCACCTTCCCCGCGAATCCCTCCTTCTTCGGTATTGGCAGTTGCCACACCGGGCTGAACACGAACCGGTTGGCCGCATCCAGTAGAGATAACCCGCGCGTCGCGTTCGCGTAAATCGGGTTCAGTTCGTTCTCGAACGATGCGCCTTGGTCAATCGCTTTGCTATACGTATACGACGCCTGGAACAGCAACCCATGCGAAAAGTTCTGTTCCAGCGAAATCTGCAGTCCGTTGTAGTTCGAGTTTGCAACTGTGTTCTCCGAGAAAATGTTGCTGATTACTGGGACGAGGTCCGACGGGCATCCCGATCCAATGTTCGGTCCCATGGAATTGCAGTTTGGCGAAGAATACGGCCGCAGTCCCACTAGGTCCACCGGTGTTCCCCCGGGAGCACCTGTGATCACGCATCCCGCAGGTTGTGATTTTCCATAAGGACAGGGAATGTTCGGGCCATTCGGATTCGGTCCGGGTATGTACGGCATATGGAAGGTCATCCCAGCCGGAACGGTAAAAGAATACGCAGAGTCAGAGCCGAAGGTTCCGCAGCTTTGCCCGGGAATATTGTTGATATCCAAGCACGTTTGCGGATTCCCATAGTTTAGGTCCTGCGACGCCAACAAATGATGCGCTTGTGTACCAACGTACGCTACGCGCAGCAGCATCGCCGAAGTCAACTGTCGCTCAATCGTCAAGTTATACTGTTCCGCGTACTGCGTCCTCAAGTGCGGCTGGAATTCCCCGTACAGCAGAATCGGCCGGAACAGTGACCAGTCCACGCAGCCTGCCGGTCCTCCGGCGTATGGGCATGGTGTCGACGGCGTTTGTGTTATGACACCTCCGCCATTGTTCGGCACCGTCGTCCCGTTCTGCAACAAATATGGCGTATTCATCAGCGGATCGGACACAAACGCGCTGATCCCGAACGGCGGCTCCGCGCTGAACTGTTCCAGCACCAACTGCTCCATTGGGTTGTAGAAAATTCCGTAGCCGCCGCGAATCGTCGACTTTCCCGGTCCGCCCGTCAGCTTACCCAACCATCCGTCGCTCCATCCCGGGCTCCACGCCAGGCCAATGCGTGGCGCAAACGCCTTGTAGTATGTGGACGTCAGGCCGCGTGGCACTCCCTTGTCACCCGGGAAAACCAAGCCGGTTGGGAAATACGCATTATTCGCCGAGTTCGGACCGCAATCCTGGGATGTCGCTCCTAGCGCCTGTTCGCTGCCGGGTGACAGATAGCATGGATACTGTGTCGTGTCCTGCCCGGGCCGGAATGTCTGCAAGCGATTTCCGCTATCCACATACGGCGTGTTCAATTCCCACCGCAAACCGTAGTTCAGCGTTAGATTCGATTTGATTTTCCAGCTGTCTTGCATGAACAAGTACAGTCCGTAATTCGTCGTATCCAGTCCCTGCGCCGCCCCCTGCGAATATTGATACGGCACGCCTAAGAAGTAGTCGGCATAGGCATCGGGAGTTCCGCCGTTGAGCCCGAGCGGACTGGTCGAGTTCTCAGATGAGCCGTTCTGGAACGAAAAATCTCCATTGATGTTGTAATACAAAAACTGATCGAATTTCTGAATCCGGAAATCCCCACCAAACTTGATGCTGTGGGTTCCCAGAACTTTACTGAAGTTATCCGAGAATTGGTACGTGTTTCCCGTTTGTGGCAACTCTCCCTCGAAGTTATTGCCGATCGCAAATCCCCCCGCCACGCTTACGAAGGGCACTCCTTCGCGCCCCGGAATGTTTGTCGTGATTCCCGTAGACGGATTGTTTGGGTCCGCAAAGCATTGCGACGCGGGAACGTATTGCCCGCAAGCGTCGTGCAGGCTCGGAAGGATGTTCGTCGGGTGGTTCAAATCGCCCTGCCCTTCTCGGAACCAGTTGAACCGCAACTCGTTCACTGATGTCGACCCGATCGTCGACGTCTGCGCCAAGTTCACTTGTTGCACGCGCGTCTTGAAAAGCCCTCCGAATCCCGGCACGTTCGCTCCCGCCGCCTGAAAATTCGAAAACGGCTGGTTCTGATTCACGTCATCGAAGTAGTAGTAAGCCGTGAAATGCTGCGTCGTCGAGAAGTTCTGGTCAAACCGGAACGTGAACTGATCGTCATTCTCAATCAGGTTTGGCACCGTCGGCGTCAATCCTTGTCCTACTGGCGCCACATAGTTCTTGTATAGCGCATTCGCTGTCGGATCGAAGCACGCCGTCGGCACCTGCGAATTCGGGAATAAACTGCTGTAGGGCACCGTGTTCGACCCCCCGTTCGCCAGCGTCTGCAATTGCGCCGCCGCTGTAGGAGCCGTCGCTTGTAGCGCGCCAGCGCAGCCCGGCCGGTTCAGCAGCGTGCTCGCAAAGGTCGGATCGGTCACCGCGCCCTGGAACGGCCCGTTCGCAGAAAAGTCCCCACTGGCCTCATTCGTCGTAGGCAGATACACATTGCCCGAAGGAATCCCCTGCTTCAGCCGGTTCCCTTCATACGATCCAAACAGGAAGCTCTTATCTTTCTTGATCGGCCCGCCCAAAGTCGCACCGAACTGGTTCTGCTGGTAATCCGGCACATACGGATCGAAGGGCCCCTTGGTGTTCAGCACCTTGTTGCGGAAGAACTCGTACGCGTCGCCGTGAATATTGTTCGTTCCCCCCTTGGTCACCACGTTTACGATCGACCCCGAGTTTCTTCCATACTCGGCATCAAACGTGTTCGTCAGCACGCGAAACTCTTCAATCGCATCGGGTGACGGTTGGATCGCCGGCCCGTTCACAAAAATATCGTTTCCGTCGCCTCCATTCACCATGTAATTGTTTGAACGCCCGCGGCCCCCGTTCACTGACACCACCCCGGGGTTATCGCTTCCATAGAAAAGGTCCGCGCCCAATTGCGATTGCACGCCCGGCTGCAGCTGCAGCAACTGGTAGGTATTCCGCGTGCTCAATGGCAGTTCGCGCACCGACTGGTCCGTCATCACCGCGCCCAACTGTGTCGTGGTCGTATCGATCACCGGTGGTGCTCCGCTCACTTCCACCGTCTCCGTCGCACCGCCCACTTGCAGCGATACGTCCACCGTGGCGATCTCGTTCAATACCAGCACCACTCCTTTTCGCTGGTACTTCTTGAAACCCGTCGCCGTCACATCGATTTCGTAGCTGCCCACCGGCACTTCCAGGAACAGATATTCTCCCGTCGCAGACGTCTGCGCCTCGCGCGTCGCGTTCGTGTCTTCGTTGATCAGCGTTACCTTCGCAGCCAACACTGCTGCGCCGCTGGTGTCCGTGACCGTGCCACGGATTCTTCCGCCCGTGCTCTGTGCTTCGCTATACGGAGCCGCAAGAACCAGGCACATCCCCAAAATAAATGTAAGTACAGCGCTACGAAAACACACGGACCTGTATTGCCGGCGGCTTACAAATTTCATTTCCATCACCCCTGTTCCTCGAGAAGGTTTTCCCCAAAACCGTTTCTTCGTGGTTGTAACCAGACCGAGAACCTTACTATAATCCAGCAAACTTAGAGAAAGCCGGGAGCCATGTCAAGCAGAAAGAATTTGTCCACAGCATCGGATTCTTTGCCGGTTCCGCGTCTTCTGCGCATCTCCGTCGTGGCTCGCCGTCTCGGCATTTCTTCTTCCGCCTTGCGCGCTTGGGAGGCTCTTGGATTGGTTACTCCTCAGCGCACCGCCAGTCGTTATCGTATGTATACCGAAGCCGACCTTCGGCTTCTTCAGCGCGCCCTTTTTCTTCGTCGCGCCCGCGGCCTCAATCCCGCTGCGATTGTTCACGTGCTGAAAAAACAGGGCCTGGTCACTGCTCCCGCCGATGCACGCCAGTCCACCGGCCAGCGTTTTCGCCGCTTGCGCGTCAAACGCGGCCTTTCTCTCGCCGAAGTCGCTCGTGCCACCGACGTCTCGGTCGGTTTCCTCAGCGCCCTCGAGCGCGGTCAAATGCGTTCCTCCATCGCCACCCTTCAGCGCATCGCTCGTTTTTACAAAACCAACATCCTTTCCATGTTTGAAACCAACGGCAACGCCCAACTCCTCGTTCGCCCCTCCCAACGCAAAATCCTAGAAACCAGCCCTAAGGTTCGCATGGAGCTTCTCGCTTGGGGCAACACCGCCATGGAGCCTCACCTCTTCCGCATCAAGCCAGGCGGCAACAGTGGCGAATCCTACACCCACGAAGGCGAGGAATTCCTCCACGTCCTCCGCGGCGAATTTGAGATCTGGCTGCAAAACCACGGCCGCTACCGCCTCAAATCCGGCGACAGCCTTTACTTCGAGAGCTCCACTCCGCACCGCTGGAGAAATCCCGGTCGCGGCGAAGCCTGGATTTTGTGGGTGAATACTCCCCCCACGTTTTAAGCTGTCTCATTTTTTTGTGGCTAACTTTTTCAAGCCTGCCGCAGGAGGAGCTTCGGGTGCCATTTTCTCGTCGATTGTTGATTGTTTCGCTTGTCGCCTCTGTGTCTCTCGGCGCGGCCATCGCCAGCGCGCAGCAAAGCTCCGGCTCGTCTCTAGCGGATATCCTCATCGTTCACGCCAGGGCTTACACCGTCGACTCAAAACAGCCTTGGGCGCAGAGTATTGCCTTGCGCCAGGGGAAAATTATTGCCGTTGGATCTGACCAGGAGCTCGCTGCGTTTCGCACGGCCACTACAAGAATCATCGATGCCCGCGGCAAATTGGTACTCCCGGCCTTCACCGATTCCCACATTCACTTCATCGAAGGCGGCTTTAGCCTGCAACACGCCAACCTCGAAGGCGCCAAGGACGTCGCCGAAATCCAGCAGCGTCTTCGCGCTTATGTTGCTCAGCACCGAGGCCAGAAATGGATCCTCGGTGGCGGGTGGAACTACACCATGTTCGGCTCCGAAACCTTGCCCAATAAAAAGGATCTGGACCAGCTCTTCCCAGATACTCCCGTCCTTCTCGATTGCTACGACGGTCACACCTCTTGGGCCAATTCTAAAGCCCTCTCCCTCGCCGGCATCACCAAGTCCACTCCCAATCCTCCCAATGGCATCATCGTTCGCGATTCCGTCACCGGTGAACCCACTGGCGCTCTAAAAGAATCCGCTGGTGAACTTGTCAGCAAAATTGTGCCCCAACCCACTCGCGACGACGACCTCAACGCCATTCGCGCCGCAATGAAATGGGCCAATCAGAATGGCCTCGCTCGCGTGCACAGTGCCGGCGGCGATTTCGAACATCTCGATCTTTACCAACAATTGCGCGATGAGCAGCAACTCACCATTCGCTTCCATATCGCCCGCGTCCTTGATCCCACCACCGGGTTGCGCCCCGAAGACCTCGATGCCCTCGAATCGGCCCGCAAGAAATTCCACGATGAGTGGATCGATGCCAACTCCGTCAAATTCTTCATGGACGGCGTTGTGGAGGCCCACACCGCCGCGTTCCTCGAACCTTACACCGACGAGCCTTCCACCAAGGGCTCCCTGTTCTGGGATCCCGGCAAATATAAAGCGGCCGTCGCTGCCCTCGATGCCAAGGATTTTCAGCTTTACACCCACGCCATCGGCGACTATGCCGTGCGCACCGCGCTCGACGCCTACGAATATGCCGAACAGCAAAACCACACCAGCGATCACCGCAATCGCATTGAGCACATCGAAACCATTACCGCCTCGGACATTCCGCGTTTCGCCAAGCTTGGCGTCATTGCCAGCATGCAGCCCCTTCATGCTTATCCCGATGAAGACACGCTCGATGTTTGGGCCCGCAATATTGGTCCCGACCGCGCCTCTCGCGCCTGGGTATGGAAAAGCATTGCGCTGGCCGGCGGACGTTACGCTTTCGGCAGCGATTGGCCCGTCGTGACCCTGAATCCTTGGGAAGGGATCCAAACTGCCGTCACCCGCCAAACCAGCAATGGCAAGCCCGCCGGTGGCTTCGTTCCTTCGCAACGCCTCACTGTCGCGGAAGCTGTCGCGGGGTACACCATCGACGCCGCTTTCGCCGGCCGCCTGGAAAAAACCGAAGGTTCTCTGGAAGTCGGCAAGGTCGCCGATGTCATAATGCTCGACCGCAACATTTTCGACATCGATCCCCACACCATCGATCAAACCAAAGTTCTGCTCACCATCGTTGGAGGCAAGATCGTCTATGACACCAATGCCCGCTAGCTCAGGGTTTTCCAGCGTGCCCCATTCTTGTTGCGCCCTTCGCAAAAAGGGTACGCTGCCCTTGCGATCTGCCAGCCCGACTCGCTCCTCTTCTCGTTCTCGTGCGACTTCCCAACCCGAGGAGCCCGTCTCATGCGTCGACTAATTCCAATTCTCATCGCTCTCTCGTTCGCTTTCTTCCTTTGCTCCTGCCAGAAACATCAGGATTCTCTCAGCCTGCTTGTCTGGGAGGGCTACGCCGATCCTTCCTTCGTTCACGCCTTCGAAGAAGCCCATCATTGCAAGGTCACCGCTTCCTACATGGGCTCCAGCGACGATCTGGTGGCCAAGCTCCGTGGCGGCAGCGCTTCCAACTACGACGTCATCTCTCCTTCGAGCGATGTCGCCACTTCCATCGCGCGTGCTGGCCTCGCTGAACCTCTTGACCTGATCAAACTTCCCACCTATTCCCAACTCTCTGCTAAACTCCGCGATCTCCCGCTCGTCAAGGTCAACGGCCAGACCTTCGGCGTGCCCTTCATGTGGGGCCCCAATCCTCTTCTCTACGACACCACCGCCTTCGCGCAGCCTCCCGATTCCTGGGCCGTTTTCTGGGATCCCAAATACAGAGGCAAAATTTCCGTCTGGGATGATCTCTCTACCTTATATATGGCCGCGCAGCTTCTCGGTTACGACAAGCCTGATCCGTCGCAACTCTACAACCTCACCGACGAGCAACTCGCCGCCGTCAAACAGAAGCTTCTCGCCCTCAAGCCCAACATCCGCAAAATCTGGTCTACAGGTGGCGAACTCACCAATCTTTTCGAGAATCACGAAATCATCGCCGCTATGGGTTGGCCGCTCATGACCAACCAGCTTCGCCAGGCCAACTTCCCTATCGGCGAAACCATCCCCAAGGAAAACACCACCGGCTGGATCGACCATCTGATGATTACCAAAGCCAGCCCCAACAAAGGACTCGCTTACGCCTTCCTTGAATTCATGATTCAGGCGCAAACTCAGAAAAAAATCTCCGACGTCACCCACTATACTCCCGCCAATCCGGCGGCTGCCCAATTCATGACCGACGCCGAAAAAAGAGGCCTGCATCTCGACGATCCCGACGCCTACATGCAGCGCATCTACTTCTGGCAAGACGTTCCTCGTCGTGCCGCCTATATCCAAGTCTGGAACGAGGTGAAAGCCGTCCAGTGACCGCCGCTCTGTCCACTCCGCCCTTGTCCCACCCGCCCAACGGAGCTTTGTTGGAAGTGCGCAACATCGCTAAGCGTTTCGGCCCTCGCGAAGTCCTCAAGAATATTTCCCTGCAAATTGCTTCCGGTGAATTTCTCACCCTGCTTGGCGAAAGCGGCTCCGGCAAAACCACCCTGCTTCGCCTCATTGCCGGTTTCGAGCAGCCCACTTCCGGCGAAATCTGGATGAGCGGCGCGCGCCTCGACACCCTTCCTCCCTATCAGCGTCGCGTCAACACCGTCTTCCAGCACTACGCCCTGTTCCCTCATCTCAGCGTCGCCGACAACATCGCTTATGGCCTGCGGGTTACCAACGCCCCTGCCTCCGAAATTCCCTCTCGCGTCTCTTCGGCATTGAACATGGTCAAAATGCAGGAGTATTCCTCGGTTCGTCCGTCACGCCTTAGTGGCGGCCAACAGCAGCGCGTCGCACTCGCCCGTGCCTTGGTCAATCGTCCTCAACTCCTTCTTCTCGATGAGCCACTCTCCGCCCTCGACGCCAATCTCCGCAAGCAAATGCAAGGTGAACTCAAATCCCTGCAACGCGAACTCGGCATCACCTTCCTTTTCGTCACCCACGATCAGGAAGAAGCCATGGCTCTCTCCGATCGCATCGCGCTTCTCAAAGACGGTCACCTCGAACAGGTCGCCTCGCCCCGCGAAATCTACGCCCACCCCGCCACCAGCTACACCGCCCAGTTCATCGGGCAAACCAATCTTCTCCGCGCCCACGTGAGCAACGGCGTTGCCACCAGCGGCCCTCTCACCTGGCCCACCACCGCGCCCGACGGCCCCGCACTTTTTTCCCTTCGCCCCGAATCCATTCAACTTGCCACCGAGTCCACAGCCATCCCCAACGCCGTCCGTTTCCGCGCCCAAATTCACCAACAAATTTTCTCCGGCCCCGTCGAGCAGCTCGAAATTGAAATTGATCACCTTGGCCAACTCCTTCTCGTCCGCATTCCCGCTCGCGGCGCTCTTTCCGGCGAGCACGAATTCTCCTTCAATCCCGCAGACGCCATCCTGGTCCGCGACTAAGGATCCTCCATGCCCAACTCATCTCCAGCCCAAGCCTTTGTACCGGCCGCCCTGCAAGGCCTGCGCCCTTGCCTCCCAATGGACGACACGCGCTCCTGGCTCCCCGGCGAAGTCTTTCCACTGCACCCAAAACTAAAACCTGTCATCCTGGGCGCAGCGAAGGGTCTCAACCGCCGCAACATCGCGAACGCATCCGTCATCGCACTCCCCATCGCCACTGATTACCGACTACCGTTCACTGATTACTGATTACTCGCTTATGTACTCCCGCCTCTACAAATCGCTCATCTCCGCGCCACCCCTTCTCTGGGTCGGCCTCTTCCTCCTTCTCCCCTACGCTCTCATGCTCGCCCACAGCTTCTGGATCGTTCGCGACGGCGTCATAGTCCACCAATGGACTCTGCAAAATTACGCAAAACTCCTCCACAATCCCGTCTACGCCGAAGTACTTTTTCGCACTGCGCGCATTGCCGCCAGCGTCACCCTTCTTTCCCTCCTCCTCGGCTATCCTCTCGCCTACTACATGTCCTTCCACGCCACGCTTCGCAAGGATCTTCTCTATCAACTCGTCGTCGTCCCTCTCTGGGTCAGCTATCTCGTCCGCGGTTACGCCTGGAAAACCATCCTGGGTTCCGACGGCGTCCTCAATGGCTTCCTGCAATATCTCCACATCACCAGGGAGCCCGTCACCTTTTTCCTCTACAGCCCCTTCGCCGTCATCCTCACCCTCACGCATATCTACACACCCTTCGTCTTTCTCCCGCTCTACGCCTCGCTCGAACACATCCCCCGCAGTCTCGTCGAAGCCTCTCACGATCTCGGGGCCAGCCCCCGCGCCACCTTCTTCCGCGTGATTCTTCCTCTATCGATTCCCGGCTTGCTTGCCGGAGCGACCTTCGCCTTCGTGCTCACACTCGGCGATTTCCTCGGTCCGATGCTCGTCGGCGGACCCTCCAGCATCATGATCGCCAACATCGTGCAGAGTCTCTTCGGCACCGCCTACGACTGGCCTCTCGGCGCCGCCATCGCTGTCTGCATTCTCTTCCTCACCATCGCCCTGCTGTTCCTGGCCGAACGCCTCGAGAAACGCTGGGCCTTCCGATGACCGCCACTCCCGCAAATTCGTCGCAGCGCGCTCCGCTTCTCGCCATCTACTCCCTCCTGGTCTTCGCGTTTCTGTATCTGCCCATCGTCGTCCTCATCCTGTATTCCTTCAACCAAGGCGGCGTCGGTGGCTTCCCTCCGAGGCAATTCACGCTGCAGTGGTATCAGCAACTGTTCGCCGACGGTTCCCTCTGGGATTCCGTTCTCAACAGCCTGCTCGTCGCTCTCGGCGCGGTCGCCCTTGCACTCACTCTGGGCCTCCTTGGCGCACTCGCTCTCGATCGCGCCAGTTTCCCCGGCAAATCCCTGTTCCGCCGGCTCGTGCTTCTTCCTCTCGTCCTACCCGGTATCATCACCGGCCTCTCGTTATTAATGTTCGTCGACCGCCTCGGCATCCGTCTCAGTCTACTCACCGTATTTGTCGGACACGGCACCGCACTCATCTCTGTCGCCACCACCGAACTTTTCGCGGGCCTGCAGAAGTTGGATCGCGCGCAAGAAGAAGCTTCCCTCGACCTCGGCGCCACTCCCTGGCAAACCTTCTGGCGCATCACCCTCCCCAATCTCAAACTTTCCCTCATCGCCTCCGCTCTGCTCATCTTCACTCTCTCCATGGACGAAATCGCCGTCACCTTCTTCCTGCTTGGCCGCGAAAACACGTTACCGCTCGAAATTTGGGCCCGCCTCCGCCGCGGCATCACTCCCGAAATCAACGCCATCTCCACCCTGATTTTCTTCGTCTCGGTAATCCTCATCCTCATCTGGTATCGCATTCGCACCCGCACCATCGGCCACGAAGCCACCGAACTTCTGGAGCGTCCCTGATGTATCCCCACAGAAAACCTTGTCATCCTGTGGCACAGGCACTCCTGCCTGTGCATTTCCGGGCTCCTCTTCTCCGCGCTCACACGACACTGTTTCGCATCACGCAGCACCGGCCAAACAACTCAATTTCAGGACGGATAACGTATGACTGACAACTCAAAACCATTTCACTCTCGTCGTGACTTCATCAAATTCGTCGTCGCGGGCTCCATCGCCTCAGGCTGCCCCGTCGACAAAGCCTTACTCGCCGCCACTCCTGCGGCCAGCATCGAAGGCGAGCACTTCACCATTTGCCATGAGGTCCGCGATGGCCACGAATTCGCCACACCCGACGCCACCCGCAACGTCGATATCGTCGTCATCGGCGGCGGCATGGCCGGGCTCTCTGCCGCCTATTTCCTGCGCGGCAAGGATTGGCTCCTGCTCGAAAAAGAAACGCACTTCGGCGGCAACGCCTACCAGGAAGAATTCGCCGGTCAACCTTATTCCACCGGCGCTGCTTACGACTTCCGCGACAGCCCCAGCGATCACCTCGCCAAGGAAATCGGCCTCCATCTCCTTCCCATCGACATGCCCGATCCCACCATCGACAACGGTGTCTACACCCCCGACACCTGGCGCTCCGGTCTTTCCCAGCTTCCCTACTCCACACAAACCGTCGCCAGCTTCCAAAAATTCGCCGACGACATCCTCAAGCTCGATCCTCGCAAGGACATCCTCGAACTTGACTCCAAGCCCTTCACCGAAATCACCAAAAATTACGCGCCCGAACTCACCAAGTGGTGGGACGCCTACGGACTCTCCAACTGGGGCGCCGTCACCGAAGACACCACCGCCTTCATTGGCGTCGTCGACGCGCAATATCTCATCAAGGGCGAAGATTCCAGCCGTGTCATTCTTCCCGGCGGTCTCGGCTGCATCAGCCACAAACTCGTCGAAGTCATGACCCCAAAATATGGCGAACGCATGCTCTCTGGCGCTACCGTCGTTTCCGTAGTACCCGGCGCCAAGGAAGTTCGCGTGACCTACATGCACGAAGACAAACTCACCACCGTCGCCGCCAAGATCGTCATCATGTGTGCGCCCAAGTTCATCGCCTCCCGCCTCGTCGCCAATCTTCCCGACGAGCAGAAGCAAGCCATGCAGCGCATGCGCTACGCTCCTGTTCCCATGATCAACATGATTTTCGACAAACGCATTTACAACAAGGGCTACGACAATTGGTGTCCCGGAAACGCCTTTACCGACTTCATCGTCGCTGATTGGACTATTCGCAATCAGCCCGGCTATCACCCCAAATACGAAATCCTCACTTTTTACTCCACGCTTCGGGAAGCCCAGCGCTACCAACTCTTGCAGGAATCCGACTGCAAGGCCTTCGCCGCCAAAGTACTCACCGATTTCCAAAAACTGCTTCCCGAATTCCGTGTCGACCCCATCGAGATCCATCTCTACCGCCGCGGCCACGCCATGATGATGGCCGTCCCCAACCAGTACACGAGAAATCGCGTGATCGCCTCCCACCCCATGGACCGCATCTTCTTCGCCAACTCCGATTCCGGCGGCCCCGAATCCCTAACCATGGAAGCCGTGCGCATCTCCCAAGCCGCTGCCGAATGGGCCAATCTCACGCTAGCCGGCAAATCCACCGCTGCCGCCGAAACCGCCCACAAAGCCCTAACCGCCGTCACTTTCTAGTCCCAGTAGCGCATGCTTTCCGGCTGTAAGCGCTTCTTCTGAGCCTCCGTTTCCTCTGCGGACCTCAGCGTTCTCTGTGGTGAGTCTTTGCCTTTGCGCTACAATAAAAATCGTTCCGCCACGAGGACTCCCATGCTTCGCGCCGCCACACTGCTTTGTATTTCTCTTCTCTTCACCACCTTTGTTTCCGCACAAACGCCGCAACGCCCGAAAATCTACGGCATCGCTTATGTCCGCATCAAATCTAGCGATTTCCAGAAAGCCTCCGAAACGTACTCCAAAATCCTCGGCCTCAGCCCCAGCGGCGACAGCTGCACCGGCGTGAAGAGTCCTTGTTTCGCTGTGAACCACCACCAGCACATCGAACTGACTCACGCGGACCCAGGCGCCCCAGGCTCATGGCTCGACGAAGTCGCTTTCCGCACCAACGACGTCGGCGCGATGCGCGACTACCTGAAATCCCAGGGCATCAGCGTCTCCGATATCCAAACCGCCGGGAACAGCAGCCCCTTCATCGAGGCGCAGGATCCCGAGAATAATCGCATCGCCTTCGTCCAAGTCGAAAAAGCACCAAACCCTCCTCCTCCTTCTCCTACCCAAGTAAGTTTTCGCATCTTCCACGCCGGCTTCGTCGTCCGCAATCTCCCCACCATGCGTCATTTCTATATGGACCAACTCGGCTTCCGCCTCTATTGGAAAGGCGGCTTCAAGGATCTGCCTCCCGGCACTCCCGAAACAGATTCCGATATCGACTGGTTCGAAATTCAGGTGCCTAACGGCGACGACTGGGTCGAATTCATGTTGAACATTGCGCCCAACGCCGATCATCAGGAACTCGGCGTGCAAAATCATTTCTGCCTCGGCGTTCCCAACATGCAGAAAGCCCTCGATCAACTCCACAAAAACGGCTTGGCTCCCGATTCCAAATTCGCCGACGACAAATCCGAAATTGGCCGCGACGGCAAATGGCAATTCGATATTTTCGATCCAGACTGGACCCGCATCGAATTCATGGAGCCCGCGCCCGCCCAGAATCCCTGTTGCAATCCCTACACCGCTCCTCAACCCAAATTGTGAATCGCTCCTTCTCTTCTGTCACAATGCCTTCATACTGCTAGAAGCCGATCGCAAACACCGGCTTAGGGGGTCGGAGCTTTTAGAGTCTGTGTGGCAACTGGGCTGGACAGTGCGGTTATACTGGCGCACAGGAGGCTGCGCGATGCCCAATTTTTACGAGTATAACCCGGAGCAGGCCTATCTGTTGCCGCCGAGCGTGCGGCAGGTGTTAGGAGAGGA
>DATKPS010000095.1:0-9360 GCA_035524015.1 Candidatus Sulfotelmatobacter sp. | reverse complement strand
CCGGCGGGTTGCGGATGGGAGTGGTGCCACCACCAGCCCGCGGATGCCCTGGGAACCGCGCCGAGCGTGGTGAGCAGGCCGACGGCGATTACGCCGAAAAATGGTCGCTTCATGAGGATGTTCCCCTTCGCACGTTTTTAGCACGCGAAATCAAGGGGCCACTACTGTACTAAGGTACCCCTGTTGCTAGAGAGAGACGGGGTGGGGGGGAGCACGGGAATGGCGGTTTTGGGCGGTAATTGCGGCAAATTTTGAAATTATAGGTATAATCGCTGGAATTTGTGGTGGTTAGCCGGGATTCGCCGAAACGAGAGCAACTGGGAAGCAGGCTTTGGCTAGGTGTTGGCGATTGCGCGACGGTTTGGAATTGTGGTGGAAACTGACTCCCTCAGGGGCTAGAAGCCCTATTCATTGGGGCATGACTTACGCGAGGACTGAAAACCCTCGCCTCCTGAAAAATACTTTCTGCAAGCTGCTAACGGAGTAATGGGGCAATCATGACGCTGACCGCAGGAACAAAGTTGGGGCCCTATGAGATCGTAGGGCCGCTCGGCGCCGGTGGGATGGGTGAGGTGTATCGCGCCAAAGATACGCGACTCGAGCGCATCGTCGCGATCAAGATTCTGCCGGTACAATTCACGGCCGAGCCGTCTGCCCGGCAGCGCTTCGAGCGCGAAGCGAAAGTGATCTCGGGCCTGAATCATCCCCATATTTGCGTGTTGTTCGACGTGGGAAATCAGGACGGCGTGGAATATCTGGTGATGGAATATGTCGAAGGGGACACGCTGGCGAAGCGCCTGGAAAAGGGTCCGCTGCCAATCGAGCAGGTATTAAAGTACGGGGCGCAGATCGCGCAGGCGCTGGATAAGGCGCATCGCAGCGGCATCGTGCATCGCGACTTAAAACCCAGCAACATCATGTTGACAGTCAGCGGAGCGAAGCTGCTGGATTTCGGTTTGGCGAAGGAGTGCGCGCCCCTAGGTAACCTGGCGACGATCACGGCGACGGGTCCAGCTTCTCCGGTGACGCAGCAGGGCACGATTGTGGGGACGTTTCAGTATATGTCGCCGGAACAGGTGGAGGGCAAAGTCCTAGACGGGCGGAGCGACCTGTTTTCGTTGGGAGCGGTGCTCTACGAAATGGTCACGGGGAAGCGCGCGTTCGACGGTAAGTCGCAGCTGAGTGTGGCGTCGTCGATCCTGGAAAGAGAACCGGCGCCCCTTCGTGAGAGCAAGCCGGTGACGCCTCCCGTGCTGGAACACGCGATTCAACGTTGCCTGGCGAAGGATCCTGAAGAGCGCTGGCAAGCCGCCCGCGATTTGGGCATGGAGTTGGATTGGATTGCGAAAAGCGGGAGCAGCAGGAGTGGGGAAGCGGCCGCGGTTGTGGGGCGAGAGAAGAGATGGAGCCGCAACGTGTCGCGGTTGGGATGGCTGCTGTGCGGGGCGCTGGTGGTCAGCTTGCTGGCGGGAGCGCTCTGGTGGAGGAACAGGAAGGAGCCGGAGCGCACGATGGTGTTTACGGCGCCACTACCATTCCCGGTAAGAGATATGGCCATGGGGCCGGACGGGCGGACGGTGGCGGTGGCGGCGCATCAAGAAGGCGCGAACAAGGGACTGCTCTGGTTATATGAGATTGGAGCGGAAGAGGCCAGGAGTCTGCCTGGAACAGAAGGGGGAAATTTTCCGTTCTGGTCGCCGGATGGGAAGGCGCTGGGATTTTTTGCAGACGGAAAATTGAAGCGCGTAGATTTGCCGAACGGGCCAGTGCAAGTGCTGGCGGATGCGCCGGCGGGTCGCGGAGGCACGTGGAGTAAGGACGGAGTGATCTTGTTCACGCCCACGGGAAGATTGCAGAGCCAGATTCTGCGAGTGTCGGCGGTAGGTGGAACCACGAAGGTGCAAGTAGGACGCGACCCGGGGCTGGGCGGGGGCAGTCAGAGATGGCCTCAGTTTTTGCCGGACGGGAAACATTTTTTGTTTTTGTCAGCGATGGTTTCGTCTTATGGACGGAACGACGGGCTGTATGTAGGGAGCCTGGATTCCAAGGAGTACCACCTGGTGATGAATACCGAAGGACCGGGCCTGTATGCGGAGCCGGGGTACCTGCTGTATTTGCGAGACCGGGCGATTATCGCGCAACGGTTTGACGCGAAAACGATGCAGCTGAGCGGAGATCCGATGGCGGTGGCGAACGATCCGCAGTTTCTGCCGCGAATCCTACGGGTGACGTTTTCGGCGGTGGATACCGGGGCGTTGCTGTTGCAAAAGGGCGGGAACGTGTCGTTGTCGCGGTTGACTTGGTATAACCGGGAAGGGAAGGAAGAGGGGACGCTGGGAGAGCCGCAGGTGTATGCGAATCCGCGAATCAGTGAAAACGGAAAACAGGTAGCGGTGGACCAGACGGACACGGAAAGCCAAAACACCGATGTCTGGACCTATGATGTGGGGAGCGGCGGTGCGAAACGGCTGACGTTTGATCCGGCGCTGGATGCGAGGCCGGTGTGGAGCGGAGATGGGTTGAAGGTGGTGTTCGCGTCGAGCCGCGGGAATGCCTTCAATTTGTTTGTGAAAGAGGCGAACGGGGCGGAGCAAGAGAAGGCCATCTGCGAAACGGATATGGACAAGTATCCGAGTTCATGGTCGCGAGACGGGAAATATATTTTGTATCAAGAAGGACCGGACCTGAAATACCTGACGGTGCCGGAAATGAAGAGCACGCCGTATTTGAAGGCTACGGCGACGCTGCGGAACGCGCAATTTTCGCCGGATGGGAAGTGGGTCGCCTACGACTCGAACGAGAGCGGGAAATGGGAAGTGTATGTGACCTCGTTTCCGGAGGCGACAGGGAAGTGGCAAGTGTCGCACGGGGGAGGAGAGCAGTCGCGCTGGAGAGGGGATGAAAAGGAACTGTTTTACTTGTCGCCGGACGCGAAGATAATGGCGGTTCCGGTGAAAAGCGGAGCGGGATTTGATCCGGGGGTGCCGGTGGCGCTGTTCCAGACGAATCCGCGGGAAACGCTGGCGACCTCGGAGCAGTATGTGTATGACGTGGATGCGAGCGGGCAGAAGTTCCTGGTGAATGCGCTGGTGAAGGGAGTAACTGTGCAGCCGATGACCGTGGTGCTGCATTGGGGGAAGTAGGTTGCGGTTGCTCGGGTTTGTGAGGAGTTGCTTCGGCGTCGGTGGCCCGGGTGGTTTGTGGGGTTGCGGCCGGCTGTAGGTATAATCGCGAACGACTATGGGAATCAATGCAGGGGCAAAGTTAGGGCCTTATGCTGTGGTGGCGGCTATTGGAGCCGGCGGGATGGGCGAAGTGTATCGGGCCACCGATACGCGATTGGGGCGCGACGTGGCCATCAAAGTATTGTCGTCGTCGCTCACCAAAGATTCCGAGCGGCTAGCGCGGTTCGAGCAGGAAGCGCGCACGGTGGCGGCGTTGAATCATCCGAACATTCTGGGGATCCACGACATTGGAGATTACGAGGGCGCGCCGTTCCTGGTGAGCGAATTATTGGAAGGGCAGACGCTGCGGCAGAGAATCCTGGAAGGGCCAATCCCCACGCGGCGGGCAATTGAGTATGCGTTGGGAATCGCACAGGGATTGGCGGCGGCGCACGATAAAGGAATCGTACATCGGGATTTGAAACCCGAAAATGTGTTTATCACTCGCGATGGGCGCGTGAAGATTCTGGACTTCGGGTTGGCCAAGTTGCTGCGGGACGAAGGCAGCCTGGAAACGGCCACGACGCTGACGATGGGGAATCCCTCGACGATGCCTGGAGTGGTGATGGGCACGATCGGATACATGTCCCCGGAACAGGTGCGCGGGGAAGTGGCCGACGGGCGCTCGGATATTTTCAGTTTCGGTGTGGTGTTGTACGAAATGCTGACGGGGCGGCGCGCTTTCAAAAAGGACACCGCGGCGGAAACCATGACGGCGATTCTGAAAGATGAACCGCCGGAATTGACGGAGACGGGATGGCAGGGCCCGCTGGCGTTGCAGAAAATATTATCGCGGTGCCTGGAGAAGAGCCCGGAGCGGCGCTTTCAGTCCGCGAGCGATTTGGCGTTTGCGATCGAGGCGCTGAGTGGGACGGGGATTAGTCCCACGGCGGCGGCCGCAGCGATAAAACCGAGTTTCGACGCGCGGCGGTGGCTGCTGTTCGGCGCTGCGGGGTTGGGTGGGTTGGCCTTGGGTGCGGCGCTTGCGTGGGCGCTACGACCGGCGGCAAAACCGGTGCCGACGTTCGAGCGCTTGTCGTTCGACCGTGGCACGGTGATTCACGGGCGCTACCTGTCGGATGGAAAGACGGTGGTGTATAGCGGGGTGTTGCGCGGGGGGGTGCCAGACACGTATGTGATTCGCGAGGATTATCCCGCATCGGTTTCGGTGGGGTTGGGCGGAGCCATGGTGCTGAGCGTGTCTAAACAAGACCAACTGGCGGTGCTGGTGCGGCCGCATTTTTGGGGACAGTACGTGTGGGAAGGTACGCTGGCGCGGGTGCCGATGGGGGACACGGCCCCGCGTGAGTTGCTGGAAAATGTGTCCGCCGCGGATTGGTCGCCGAACGGAAATGATTTGGCAGTAATCGATCGCAAAAACGATAAATGGCAAGTCGAGTACCCCATCGGAAAGGTGCTGCTGACTACGGATAATTGGTTGAGTGATCTGCGCGTGTCGCCGGACGGAAAACGCCTGGCGCTATTTCGGCATCCGGCGGGGTCCAAGGACGACCGAGGGGTGGTTGTGCTCTTCGATCGCGATGGAAAACAGAAGGTCATTTCCCAGGAGTGGGAAGCGCTGGAAGGCCTGGCGTGGTCTGCCGACGGAAGGGAAGTGTGGTATTCGGCGGCGGAGTCTGGGGACCAATATTGTTTGCGGGCGAGCACGCTGGAAGGCAAAAACCGAGTGGTTTACTGCGGAACGTCGGGGACGCGGCTGCACGACATAACGGCGACGGGCCGCGCGCTGGTTTCCACGCAAGCAGGGCGGTTCACCACCGCGGTAATTCAACATGGATCCAAAGACGAGCATGACCTGTACGGCATGGGCTCTTCGATCAATCCACGGTTGTCGCCGGATGGATCGGAAGTGATCTCGACGGACATTTCCGAGCATGGAGGAAGCGACTATCTGGTGTACGCGCAGAAAACGGCCGGTGGCCCTCCGGTGCGGATTGGGGAAGGCGGCTACGGCACCGATATTAGCGACGACGGGAAATGGGTGCTGGTGGTGTTACCGGGGGAAACCGAGGGGAAGGTGCAAGTGATACCGGTAGGAGCGGGAGAAAGCAAGACGCTGCGTTGGGAAGGCTTCCAGGTGAGTTTCGCGAATTGGTTTCCGGATAATCAGCATATTTTGTTGTTTGGCGGGCCGGTGGGACAGAACGTTGGACTGTATATGAGCGACCGCGACGGCGCGGCTCCCAAGCTGCTGGTAAAGGATGCGCCCGGGTGGGCGGACGTGATGCCGGATGGGGAGAACTTGTTGCTGATGGAGAACAATACGCTGTTGCAACATTCCATCAAGGATGGCGCGGAGAAAAAATTACGCACGCTGCAGGCCGGCGAGCTGCCGGTGGACTGGGCCGCGGAGCCGGGGCACCTGTTCACGCAGATGGTCAGGCCAACGCAAGTAGAGATCGACAAAATCGATTTGAACAGCGACAAACGGGAAAACTGGCAAATGTTTGAACCCAGCGACCAGCAAGGGTCGTTGTTGAACGTGCTGCAAGTGAGCATCACGCCGGATGGGCGATGGATGATGATCAATTATCACGATGAACTGGGACAATTTTACGGCAGCGATTCCCTGCGCTGAGGAGCCGTGTAAGTTTTGAATGCAGAGCGCGCGGCCCTTGTGTCTGTGCGATAGTAAGAAGATGAGCATTGCGATGGGGCCACTCCGAAGATTGGTGGTGCTGGCGATGGCTTTGCTGTGCGCGGGCACGGCCAGGGGGCAGATGCAGGGCCGAATCTCGATGGCCAAAGACGTGTACGTGGCGGGCGAGCCGGTGTTCGTGCTGTTCGAATTCAGCAACACCGGGAGCGAGCCGTTGCAATACAGCTCCGCCGATCCTTACGCGGAAGGGTGTAGAGCGTACAGGATCGAGGTCTCGAGCGGCGCTCGTTTGGAGCATCCGAGTTGCCAGCCGCACGCACCTGCCGAGTGCAATGGATCGTCGGAAGTGATCTCGGGTGGAGAAACGCAGCATAAGCTGGTGTTGGTCAACTTTTCGCACAAGCTCGCGACCCCCGGGGAGTATGAAATCCACGCCACGCAGATTTTGCGGTACGCGCCTGCGAGCGGGGCGCTGGATAGCTCCAACAATGGCAAGGAACTCAAGGTGGAAGCGCGCTTCTCGATTCGCTTGCTGAAGAGCAATACTGAGGCGCTGCAACGAATCTATCAGCCCTACGTGACCAACCTGACTTCGCAAGACGACGAAATCCAACGGGAAGCGGAACTGGCGATTGTCAGCGGGGCGCCGCCGTGGTTGGAGGATACCATCGTGGGCATGCTGCGGAAGTACACCTCGCGGGATCTGGCGCTGCTGGGCTTGCGCAACTTGAATACACCGCGCGCCCGGGAAGAGCTGGCGAAAATTGTTCAGAGCAGCTCGGAATATACGCAGGAGAATGAAGCGGCGGTGAGTTATCTGGCACAGATGGGCGACAAAAAATATTTTCCGTTGCTGCTGGAAATCGCCAAAAGACAGCCGGCCAAAGAGGGCCGCGATTACGTTTTGGCTGCGGCGGAATTGGGAGGAGACGAGGCGGTCCCGTACCTCCGCGGAATGCTGAGCAGCTCCGATCCCGACGCTCGCGGGAATGCGGTGGCGGGCTTGTCGAAGACTGGAAGCCGGCAGGCGGTGCCGCTGCTGGTGGAGTCACTACAACAAGGGAACACGAATTTGGGCAAGGCGGCCTTGGATGGCTTGACGGACTTGACGCACCGGAGCGCGTTTGCGGTGGATGATCCGCCGGCGGAGGAGTACAGCAAGTGGCAGGCGTGGTGGTCGGCGAATGGCACGAACGCCCCGGTTTATGGGCCGGAGGAGTGCGGGGAAGTGGAAAAGTTGCCGTGAGGGTGAGGGCGCGGGAAAGTGCCAGCGGTGGGAAGGCGCGCCTATTCGAGGCGGGCGAAAAGCAATTCCTCAGGGGCTAACGCCCAATTGATTGCCAAGCATTTTATGTCGGAGCTGAAGAGTGTGTGTGACAACTCCTGTTTTTCGTCAGGGCACGACTTCAGTCGTGCCGTAACCAGCGCAGAATCATTGCGGCTTCAGCCGCTGAGGGCCTGCTTACGAGTCCTCACACAGACTCTGAAGCTCCGACCCCCGGTGCCGAACACATTTTTCCGCAAGTTGTGCAGGCGTGCGCTGACGAATTGGGATGCTGGCGTCTACAAAACGCGAGTGGAGTGAAGCATGGTGGGGGAGCGGAGAAAAATTCGGACGGTGGTGGTGGACGACGAGGCGATGGCGCGAGCCAACCTGAGGGTGTTGCTGGCGCGGGACGCGGAGGTGGAATTGGTTAGCGAGTGTAGCAGCGGCGCGGAGGCGCTGCGGGAGATTCGCGGGAAGCGGCCGGATTTGGTGTTTCTGGACGTACAAATGCCCGAGTGTGATGGCTTCGATGTGCTGGAACAGTTGGGAGGCAATCTTCCGGCGGCGCTGGTATTTGTGACCGCTTATGATCAGTACGCGGTGCAGGCTTTTGAAGCCGGGGCGCTCGATTATCTGCTGAAACCGTTCGACAATGCGCGTTTCTTGCGCACACTGCAACGGGCGAAGGAGCGCATCGGCGCCGGCAAAACGAAGCGGGCGGAACGGCTGGCCATCAAAAACGCGGGGGAAGTTTTGTTCTTGAAAATCGCGGAGATCGACTGGATCGAAGCGGCGGATTATTACGTGTGCGTGCACGTGGGAGCGCGGTCGCACTTGTTGCGGCGAAGGATGGCGGAAGTGGAGCAGGAGTTGGATCCGGGGATGTTTTGCCGTATCCATCGATCCGCGATCGTGAATCTGGAGCGCGTGGGCCGTCTGGAGACGGCGGCGGACGGGGGCACCGAGGTGGTGTTGAGCACCGGAGCGCGATTGAGTGTGAGCCGGCGCTATCGCAAAGAATTGCAAAATCGGTTGCCCTGACGAGGTTCTGGCATTACGCTCGGGGACATGCATAAACAATTTACGGCTTGCCTCATCGCAGTGGCACTTTGTGTGTGCGCCTCCGCGCTGTTCGCGCAATCTCCCGCCAGCGTCCGTAGCGAATTCTGGAAGGCCCAGTGGATCACGGCTGGGGATGCACCGCAGCGCGACGAGGTGGTGCTGCATTTCCGGAAAACCATCGACGTCGCCGGCGCGGTGCAGCACTTTGTGGTGCAGGTGAGCGCGGACAATCAGTTTGTTCTGTATGTGAATGCACAACGGGTGGGCAGCGGCCCAAGCCACAGCGATTTGGCGCACTGGCATTATGAGACGTTTGATCTGGCGCCCTTTCTGCATCCCGGAAAAAATCTGCTGGCGGCGACGGTGTGGAATTTTGGCGTGCACGCCGCGGTGTCCCAAATGTCGGATCGCACCGGCTTCTTCGTGCATGGCGACACGGACGCAGAGCGTGCTGCGGATACGGATGAGACGTGGGAAGTGGAACGCGAATATGGAATCACCACGTTTCATCCAGCCGCCGGCGATTACTATTTTGCGGCGGGGCCGGGGGAGCGAATCGATGGAGCGAAATTCGACTGGGATTGGGATTCGGCTCCCGAATCGACGTTGCTGAACTCGAGATGGACCAAGGCAGTGACCCTGGGCCGCGCCTCGCTGCGAGGAGAACGCGATGCACCCAACAATTGGCAATTGGTCTCCGACCCTTTGCCTGCGATGGAATACAAGCCGATTGCCGCGGGCAAGGTGGTGCGCGCTACCGGAATAGAGGAACCGAGCGGGTTTCCTTGGGAGGTGCCCGCCCATTGCAAAGCAACGCTCCTGCTCGATCAAACGCAACTGGTCACTGCCTACCCGGAATTAGCGCTCAGTTCTGGCGCGGGAAGCAAAATCCGGCTCACCTATGCGGAAGCGCTGTACGACGAGAAAGGAGAAAAGGGAAATCGCAATGAGATCGCGGGGAAGCATATCCAGGGCACCGCAGACGAATTTGTTGTTGGTCCGAATGCGAAAGGCCAGACCTTTGGCCCGCTGGCTTGGCGAACCTGGCGTTATCTGCAAGTGGATATCGAAACGGCTGACCAGCCTTTGGTCATTGACGTGGTGCGCGCATTCTTCACGGCGTATCCCTTCGAAGAGAAGGGATATTTCCGGACGGATGACGCTGAGCTGACAAAAATCTGGGACAT
>DATKPS010000094.1:0-129030 GCA_035524015.1 Candidatus Sulfotelmatobacter sp. | reverse complement strand
CGCGGTTTACGACGCGATTTTCGATGCGTGCTTCAAAGAACTGAGCCATCCGCCGCGTCCGCCGGGCGACCAGCCAGACGTGGTGCGTCGCGTGATGATTCTGATCAGCGACGGCGAAGATAATTTGTCGACGCACACGCGGGCCGAAGCCATCGAGATGGCCCAACGGACCAGCGTAGTGATCTATACCATCAGCACGAGCACGGAGTGGATCACGCTGGACGATCCCAGCAAAGAAAGAACCGGGAACCGGAAATATCATCTGACCGAAGGCGACAAGATTCTGCAGGATTTGGCGGATGAGACCGGAGGGCGTGCGTTCTATCCGTATCACGTGGACGATTTAGACCAGTCGTTCCAGGACATCGGAGAAGAATTGCGCAACCAATATTCGATCGCGTACAACCCGACGAACCACGCGGTGGACGGGCGCTACCACACCATCAAGATTCAAGTGCCGGAGCACAAGGGCTACCAGGTGCGGGCGCGGCGCGGGTATTACGCGCGGGTGAACAACGAGGGCACGGGGAAATCGACGGGGTCGGGACAGTAGGCGCGGGCGCCGTAACAGCGGCTTTACGCCGCTGGCCGCCGGGATAAACCCGCCGCTACAACAAAGAACGAAATAATCAGGAAAAATGAGTTATTTGGATTCGTTGTGAAGGAGAACCGCGTCGGATTCGTCCTCAGCGGACTCGATGGCAATTTGTGAGCCGTCGGGGGAGTAAGCGAACTGCCGGATGAGGTATTTCTGGAAGTGCGTCAGGGGATGGTAAGGCTTGCCATCAAGGGGCTGAACCCAGAGATTATCGACACCTTTTTCCCGGACGAGATAGACGATGCCTTTGCCATCGGGAGTGTAAGCGAGGTCATCCGCGAGCGCGCGTTGATCGATATCGCTATACGTGAGTTGGTGGGTGTCGACATTGTCGATGCGCAACATGAGCTTGTGATCAAGTTCGCGGACCTCCAGCGAAGCGATGTTTTTGCCATCGGGGGACAGCGAATAAGTGCCAACGCCATACTTTACGACGGTTTCCGGGGATCCACCGTTGATGGAAACGCGTTTGATGTAGCGGTTGTCGGCATTGTCGATAAAGTAGACCCAATCGTCGATTTTATCGCACTGGGGGAGTTGATTGTTCAAGGCCGTGGTGAGCTGCATCTGATTAGTGCCGTTGATATCCAGTCGGGCGAGGTTGGCGGAAGCCATGGTAGTGGCGCCGATAAGGCGGAACACGATGTAACGCCCTGAGCCACAGATAGCGATGGAATCGGAGATGTGCTTGGGATCGGAGTGGAGAACGGTTTCTTCACCTTTGCCGGTGACGGCTTTGAAATCGCCGCCTTGCGGAAGTAGCAGGCGGCCATCGGGCATCCACTGCCAGCGCCAAACCTGCAATTGCGATTGCAAAGGAATGGGATGCAACTGGTCGGGGTCGGAAGCAGGAGCGAGGCTGAGCTTGAAGTCCAACTTACTCTGAAGAGCCACAAGAGTCTGGCCGTCCTTGGAGATGCCGACGTCGCTGTAATTGTTGGTGTCGGCGGTGATGGGGCGATAATCGCCGCTGGGATAGTTGACGAGTCCAATTTGCCCGTTGAAATGCTCGGCATCAATCTGAATGATGCTGGTGATCAGCGCGCTGCCGTCGGAAATCCACACGGACTGGTGATAAATCTTGTCGGGGGAGATGGCGGCCACCTGTTGCTGGCCAGTGTTGGGGTCGATGGCGGTGAAGGCGCCGAGGGCGTCCTTGGTGGGCTGAACGGTGGGCACTACGATGATCTTGCCGTCGGGAGACCAAGCCGGCACGTTGGCATCACTGGAAAGCGGGCGATTGCGGAAGATGGCCTTCTCGATGGTGCCATCAGCTTTGGCTTGCCACAGGTCCCAATTGGGAGAATCGTGGAGTTCGCGGAGAAAGACAAAGTGTTGGCCATCCGGGGAAAAGGAGATGGGACTGTCCACGTCTTCGATGAGAACGTGGGGAGTGCCGCCAAGGACGGACGCGCTGTAAAGCTGAGATTCCGCTTCGTTGGATTCATCGCGACGGAGGAAGTAGATGTAGTTGCCGTCGGGAGAAAAGGAAAGCCCCTGGTAGCGGGTGCGTTCGGGAGCCAGGACCTGCTTATTGGTCATGGAAGGAATGTTGCGAAGCCAGAGAGATTGTTCGCCGTTTTCCTCGAGAGCAAGCAGCAGGTACTTACCGTCAGGAGAAATGGCCGCCCGCGAGATGTGGCCGTTATTGGTGACATTTTCGATGGAGAATTTGGCGAAAGGAACAGCTACCGGCTTGTGGCCCATTTTCAGGAAGCTGTAGATGCCGTAACCAGCGGCGGCCGCAACCACAAGCACACCGAGGATGATGGCGGTGGCACTGAGTTTGTGTTTCTGGGCTGCTTCGACCAAGACCTTGCTGCCACTGCCGGTTTGAGCCGGGCCAGGGGAACTTGCCGCGGCTAAGGACTGGCTGGCCGAGGTGCGCACCGAGTCGCTGGAAGTGCGAACGGAGACGCTGGAATCAGAACTGGGGCGGCCAGGTTCCAATTCGCGTTGCAAGCGCTTCAAGTCGGCGCGAACTTCGGCAGCAACCTGGTAACGCAGATCCTTATCTTTCTCAAGAAGCTTATTGAGAATACGCTCGAGTTCGGCGGGGACATTGGCGTTGAGCTGAATGGGGGAAACGGGGGCGGTGTGGAGGATATTGCCGAAAATGACCGCGGAGGTGGAACCGGGAAAGGGAAGGGTGCCGGTAACCGCTTGGTAAAGCACGGAACCGAGGGAGAAAAGATCACTGCGGGAGTCGAGGGCCTCGCCGCGAGCCTGTTCGGGAGACATGTAGGCGATGGTGCCGACGGTGGTGCCGGGACTGGTGAGGAAAGCGTCGCGGGTGCCGGCAATGGTCTCGCCTTCCATGGACCCTTCCGGCTCGAGGAGCTTGGCGAGACCGAAGTCCAGGATTTTAGCGTTGCCGCGATCGGTGATAAAAATGTTGGCGGGCTTGATGTCGCGATGGATGATGCCCTTTTTGTGGGCGGCGTCAAGGGCGTCCGAGACTTCGATACCAAGGGAAATCGCACGGGAAATGGGCAAAGGCCCACGAGCGAGAACCTTCTCGAGGGATTCGCCTTCGAGCAGTTCCATAGCGATGAAAGTCTGCCCCTCGTTTTCTTCGATGGCATGAATGGTGCAAATGCCGGGATGATTCAAAGCGGAGGCGGAACGCGCCTCGCGGAGGAAACGTTCGACGGCGGCGGGATCCTTGGTGCTGCTGTCTTGAAGGAATTTCAGAGCAACGCGACGGCCGAGCTTCGTATCTTCGGCCTCGTAGACAAGGCCCATGCCTCCGCTGCCGAGTTGGCGCAGGATACGATAGTGACCGACGGTTTCATTGACCATAGGGGACAAAGTGAAGCTGAAAAATGCTTCCTTGCGATACTAAACAAGGCGTCGCAGGAGGTCAATGCAGCAGTGCGGCGGAGAGCAGCGCACACGACACAGATGGCAGGTGGCGTTGAGCTAAGGATTACCCGCGGGACGGACGGGGCGCGTAATAGCCTTTGCGCGCGAGGACTTTGTACTCTTTATTATCTACGTCGACGTGAATTTTTCTGAACTTGCCATCCGGAGCGTTGTTGGTGGGGTAGTAGCCAAGCGTGTATTGGCTGCGCAATTCCTCGGAAATCTGGTCGAAGGCCCCCTCCAGGTTCTTTTCGGAGTTGACCACGATCATGCGGCCTCCGGTTTCCTCGGCGATGTGGTGGCCAATATCAGGCCGCCCGCCACCGAAGCGGCGATCGGCGACTAGTAGGATGTGGACCACGGTATCGGTCTTTTGCGCGGCTTCAATGGCTTCTTCCAGCTTGACCTTGCTGCCCTCGTCTTCGGCGTCGGTGACAATGACGATGGCTTTGCGGCCAGCTTCGCCGTTCAATTTTTCGCCGCACGCGAGATAGATGGCGTCGTAGAGCGCGGTGCCGGTCATGTCTTGGCCGCCGACGGGCCCGGGGTTACCGGCGATGTAGCCGCCACCGGGGGTGTTGATGCGGGCCTTGTTGATGGCACGATTCAGGATGCCACGGTCATCGGTGAAGTCGGCCAGGAGATCGACGTCGGTGTCGAAGGACATGATCATGGCTTCGTCGCCCTTGCGAAGGATGCGATTAAGGAAGCGCGCGCCGGCGTCCTGAATAGAGCCGAGCATGTATTGTTCGCTGCCGGAAGTATCGAGAAGCAGACCCAGAGTGATAGGAAGGTTCATCTCTTTGGAGAAGAAGGAGATGGTTTGCGGCTGGTTGTCTTCGAAGACCTTGAAATCGTCTTGCTTGAGATCGGTGACAATGCGTTTATTCTTATCGCGGACGGTGGCAAAGAGGTTGACCAAGTTGACCTGGGCCTTGATGGCAGGACCCTGTGCTTGAATCGGTTCCTGCGTCTGCTGGGATTGCGGGAGCGCGGGAACCGCGAGAGAAAGGGCCGCGGCGCAGGCGAAGGTACGCAGGGTCAGCTGCTTGAAGAAATCAATCTTGGCATTCCCGAATCTCACAGTTTGTGGGTATCCTTAAAGAAGTCCGGCTCGACCAGGGGAGCTGGCCAGTTGCCGACACAAGTCTCACCGCATGGGTGGTATGCAATCATACGATGCAACGACCCGCCCGGGGGGATGCGTCTTACAAAGCTGCCAGAATGCAGAACGCCCTTCTGGCCACGGAGAGTTTGGCTCGAACACTATGAAAAGTCTACGAAAAATCATGTTGCTGGCAGTGGCTGCGGCCTTTCTCTTCCGTGGGAGTGTGTGCTCGGGACAGAACCCGCCGACCGCTCCACAAAATCCGGCTGCGCCTGCCGGAACAGGGCAGGCACCAGCACCTGCACAGAGCCAACAAAGGATCAATGTGACTGTTTCAGTCGTGCAGGTTCCGGTGACGGTGAAGGACAGCAAGGGGAACCTGGTGGCGGACCTGAAGCGGGACGAGTTCCGCGTGTTCGAAGACGGAGTGGAGCAGCAAATCCAGCGGTTAAACACCGAGAGCATGCCGATCTCCATGGTGGTGCTGATTGACAACGACCTGAAGCAGAAGGATGAGCAGCAAGTGGAGCCGAGTCTGGTGTCGATTGTAGGGGGACTGGCGCCGAACGACGAGGCGTACGTGGCGCGGTTCGATCAGTTTTTCCACGAAGGAAAGGGATTCACGAAGGATCAGGATGCGCTGGTGACCCAGTTGCGCCGCACGGTGTTGTCATCGCGTACGTCGGCGCCGCCGCCGGGAGACCCGTTTAACGGTCCGACAATCAACAATATTCCGGCACCCGGAGCGCCGGATACGGCGGCGAATGGGTCGATGGTGGCGCTGAAGGGCCAGCCGACCAAGGCGCTGGACGACGCCGTGTATAACGCGGCGTTATTGCTGAAGGATCGCGATCCGCTGAAGCGGCGCAAGATCATCCTGCTGATTACCGATGGCCAGAACGGCACCAAGTTCAACCAATATAAATACCCGGTAGTGAAGGAGGAGTTGCTCAAGCAGGGCATCACGGTCTATTGCGTGGCCACGGGAAGCGCGTATTTCGATCGCAAGTTCAGCCACTTGGTGGAATACGCACACGACACCGGCGGGGATATATTCTATGGAGCGAGCCAGGATTCGTTCTCGGAGTTTTACTCGCGGATCTCTGAAGAAGCGCGCAATCAGTACGTGTTGATCTATTCGCCTCGGGGCGATCGGAAGGTGGATTACCACAGCATCGAAGTGCGCGTCAGGCGCTCGGGGTTGACGGTGCTGGCCCGCGACGGCTACTACGGCGGAACCTTCTCGACGATGCCGCAGAAATAAGCGGGAAACTTACCGGGCCAAGCGGAATCTGCTTGACACCTAACGTGCGTGCCCGTATACGGTGTTTACCAACCGGAGTTGCCGGCGGTAAGCACTCCGCGCTTGAGCAGCAAACGAGGAGGAAGGTAATGGCAAAGAAAGCGAAGAAACCCGCGAAGAAGGCCCCGAAGAAAATGATGGCGAAGTAGTCCGATCCGAAACGAATTTGGAAGTGAGGCGCCTCGATGCTGTCGGGGCGCCTTTTGTGTTTAGAGAGTGGAAGAGTGGAAGAGAAGACCCACATGCAAAGGCGGCATGGGGGCACCCGGACGAGTGGTAAGACGGACGGGTTGAGATCCTTCGTCGCGTCCGCCTACGCGCTTCGCGCTATGGCGGACAGGCGCTCCTCAGGATGACACGCATGCTTTAATGGCGCGGACTTACGGTGGCAAGATAAATGGCGCACGGCGGGGAAAACGGCTCTACTCCGCCGGGCTGGTGAGGGATTCTTCGTGCGCGGGGCAGATTAGGGAATAGGCGCAGCCGCGGCAGGCGAAACCCGGTTTGGGTGGGAAATGCTTGGCGCGGATATCGGCGGCGGTTTCCTGAACGATTTTTTCGGCGTCGGCCAGTTGCTTGCCGTCGCGCGTGGTGACCAGCGTGGAGTTGTCCTGGAGATAGTGGAAGGCGAGGCGGACGGGATCCCACTCGAAAATTTCCTTGGCCGCGAGGGCGTAGATGCTGAGTTGCAGACTCTTACGGGCATCGGCTTCCTTGCGGGGCTTGCCGGTTTTGTAATCGACGATTTCGACTTGATTGCGGCCGAGGGAGTTCACCTGATCCATGCGGCCGACCAGAATTACATCGTTTTCAAGCGGCAGTTCGAAAGGTTTTTCCTGATCGAGGATGTTGGGGGCTTCGGCGAGCACGAAAGCATGAAAGGTTTTGAGCTGCTCGAGGCCGTCTTTTTTGTATTCGGCTTCCTGATATTCGTCTTCGTAACCGGCACTGCTCCACTCGGTTTCGTAGATGCGCTGGACCTCTTCGAAGGGAAGGCTGTTGCCCTTTTTCAGTTGCTCCAGGAAGCGTTTTACGGTGGTGTGCATGACGCTGCCGAAGCTGAGCGTGGCGCGCGGGCCTTCTTTCAATCCCCACAAATAGCTGAAGGCATACTGCTGGGGACACTTGCGGAAATTTTCGATGGCCGAGGTGCTCAGCTTCAGCGGTTCGGGAACGGGCGGTCGATAGACTTCCGCCCATTTGGCGATGCGACTGAAGATTTTCGGAGGCGCTTCGCCCGCGGGGAAGAGTTCGCCACCTGCAGCGGGCGTGGCTGTCTGCGGATGCTCCTTCGGTTTGACCTTGGGCGCGAGGAGAAGGACGTCGCGGCGCTTTACCGCGGGATCCATCACGATGTCTTCGATGAAGACGGGAACCTTGTTCTTTTTTTCGGTAACGGTGGTGAGCGTGAGGCGCTCTTGCGCGCGGGTGAGGGCGACGTAGAAGAGCCGGCGCTCTTCCTGGACGTGGAAATCGCCCTGGGGCAGTTCCTCTTTCATGAGGCGCACGGGAAATTCGAAGAGCGGAGCGCGGTCGCGGGCGGGGAAAGCGTGAGAATTTACGCGCAAGACGAAAACATGGGGAAATTCCAGGCCCTTTGCGCCGTGGACGGTCATTAGCTGGACAGCGTCGCCGGGGGCGTCGTCTTCCAAGCTGATGGTGCCATTGGCCTGCTGGAAATATTCCAGATATTCCAGAAATTCGGGCAGGCGGCGCGTGTCGCTCTTGGGTTCCCAGTTTTTCAGGAACTGGGCGATCTGGTTGATGTATTTGCGGTCCTGCATACCGACGCGTTGCGGAACTTCCAGCCACTCGATGAGGTCGCCGAGAATTTCGCGGGCGGAGCGGCGGCGCATGGTTTTGCGCTGACTGGCGAGGTAATCGAGGAGTTCCTTGCAGGCAGCGGGAGAGGGATCGAAGGCGAGCTCGCCTTGGGGGGCCTGGAGCATGTCGTAAATGGAGGTGCCGCGTTTTTTGCCGGCACGTTCGGCCAGACGCGCCAAATCTTCGGGAGCGAGATGCCATGCGGGCGCAGAAAGAACGCGAGCACAGGCCACATCGTCGTAGGGGAAAGCGATGAGGCGTAGATACGCGAGGATGTCGCGGACCAGGGGATGCTCGAGAATGGAGAGCTTGCTGATCACGAAGGGAATTTTGCGTTGCGATAGCTCCTCGACGAGCAGATCACGGTGGGAATGCTGGCGGTAGAGAATCGCGAAATCTTTCCAGCGGCGTCCGGCGGCGTGCAGGCGCTCGAGTTCATTGGCGACCCAAGTCGCTTCGGATTCGGGGGTCTCCAGTTCAACGATGCGGATTTTTTCGCCCTCGGCACGATTGGGATGCAGGATCTTCTTGGGGAATTCGGGGCTGACTTCGTTCATGCCGATGGCTTGTGTGGCGACGCGCAAAATGTTCGGCGAGGAACGGTAATTATGGGTCAGGGAGACACGATAGGGCGTGGAGTCCTGGCCCTCGGTCCAATTGGTGAACCGTTCGAGGAAAAGCTTAAAGCTGCCAAACGAAGCGCCGCGGAAACGGTAGATGGCCTGGTCGTTGTCGCCGACGACCACGATGTTGCGGGAAGTGTCGCTGAGGAGATGGAGGAGTTCGAGTTGGGCGATGTTCGTGTCCTGAAATTCGTCGACGAGGATGTGTTTGTAGCGCTCGCGAAGGTGGAGCAGGCGCTTGGGTTCATTTTTGAGGAGGGCGACGGCTTCGGCGATGGAGCCGTTGATGGCGATGGCGCGTTTGTCGCGGAGGATTTCCTCGCTGGCGCTATAAGCGCGGGCGATTTCCTGTTGGAGCGCAACCTGTTCGGCGCGTTCTTTGTATGTGTCGTCGTCGAGAGAATCTTTTTCGGCATGCAGTTCAGCGGCGAGTTGGTCGGCGAAGGCCTGATAGTCTTCGCTGGAGACCAGTTCGTCCTGGCAGCGAGAGAAGAACTGGATGAAATCGTTGAGAAATTGGCCGGGCTCGGCGAGACGGCGGAATTTTTCGAGTTTGAGGCGGGCGAGGTTGCGGCGGAGCAGGATCCAGTGATCGACGGGTTCGAGTGCGAGGCGGTTGGGATCAACTTCTTTGAGGATGGTTTCGCAGAAGGAATGGAAGGTGGCGAGGACCACGTCTTTGCCGCGCTCGCCGACGGCTTTGACGACGCGGGTTTTCATTTCGCCGGCGGCTTTATTGGTGAAGGTAAGGCCGAGGATGTTTTCGCCGAGGAGCGCGGAGTCAGATTCGAGCAGATGGCGAATGCGCTCGATGATCACCCGGGTTTTGCCGGTGCCGGCTCCGGCGATGACCAGGAGGGGACCGTCGCCATGAGTGATGGCGCGGCGTTGCGCGTCGTTCAGTTGCGGGGCGCTGGTTTCGGGCTTGCCCAGGTCGAAAAGCGTTTTTTGCATGCTGGTCTTACTTTACCAAAGGAAGAGGCCGAGGATTTCCTCAGGGTAAGCAGAGGGAAACGCAGCGCATAATCCTTTTGCGAAACGCGCGAGCTCCCAACCAGTCCTCAAAGAGTCTCGAAAATGGCTTGCTTCGAAACTTGTTTGTGTGTGGCAACAATTCTCAGTATCGCGTTGAGAGTTCCTATCTTGAGGTAGCGGTGCCCCGGAACCGCTATTCTCTGCGGCGATGGGTCCAGCGTTTCAAGAATGATGTGACTGCCGCTCTGGTGAACTTCCCGGTAACCCCAGCGCCGACAGCGGCAATCGACTAATTCACGGCCACTGAGGTCTCTGGGGATTTTCATTGCATATGGAAAACTTCATCTCTGACGAGATGCAGCCGGATGGACTGGGGCTTGGGCCCGTCGAAGAAGTAGGCTTCGACCGCGTCTTTCACATTAGCGCGCAACTCAGCCCACGTGTCGCCTTGAGTCACGATGTTTTCGCTGAGGCAATCCGCGACATATCCACCGTCGGCATCTTGCACTACGTCGAAGACCAGCTCGCTATAGTGAGGGGTTGTCATGGCACTCCCGGAAACACACGTCAGGATAAATCATAGCTCGCAATCCTGCCAGAATCATCGCTGAGAGGCTTGGCCGGAGGCGACTTTTGCGTTGAAGTCGGCCGATTTTTTGCGGGGGATGGTGATCGCGGTCCAGTTGCCGGATTTGGCGGCGAAGTGTTTGGCGAGGAAAGTGATTTGGCCGCAGTGATAAGAGTAATGCGCGATCTGACGGTTGATCGCTTGCGTGACGGAGTGCGGCTCCGTGCGGATTAGGACGGTGCGGGAACAGTCGGCGTCGTTTAGCGGCTCGAGAGCGTCAAACACACACTTCCAGCCTTGCTCCCAGAGCGCGAGCAATTCCGCGCGGGTTTTGGGAGGCTCTTCGAACTCGCTATCGCGGTGGCGGTCCGGCTTCTCGCCGTCGGAAGTCAGGAAGTTGGTCCAGCGCGAGCGCATGTTGCCCACGATGTGTTTGACGATAATGGCGATGGAGTTGGACTCGGCATCGAGCGCGAGGAACAGACACTCGTCGGGGCATTGTTCCATGGAGCGCTCGGTGAGCCGCTTGGTGTGACGAAACAAATCGATGGAATCTTTCAAATGAGAGGTAGTGAATTGGTGCGCCATGCGGGCCATTTTCCGCCCGCGGTAGGGATAACGCAACATTCAACAAAACGTAGTACACTCAACGCCCGTCCGTAAAACCTCTACGAAATCCTTTCAGGAGACCGATATGCCGATCGCACAATTTTTGCTGGGGGAGTTTGACCACGAGATGGCCACCACGCGCAAGATGCTGGAGCGCTTTCCCGAAGACAAAGTGGAATGGCGGCCACACGAAACCTCTATGACCCTGGGCCGTTTGGCGGGACACGTGGCGGAACTACCCGGTTGGACGATTCCGACCGTAAACCAAGACAAGTTCGAAATGGACCCGAACGCTTACCAGCCGGCGGTGGTGACCTCCAAAGCAGAAGCACTGAAAAAGTTTGATGAAACGGTGAAGAATGCCCGGGCTGCCATCGCGGGAGCGAGCGATGAGACGCTGATGAAGCCGTGGAGCTTCGTGGCCGGCGGACACACGGTGTTTACGCTGCCCAAGGTTGCGGTGCTGCGCGGATTTGTGATGAACCATATGATTCACCACCGCGGGCAATTGGCGGCGTTTTACCGCATCGCTGGAGTAAAGGTTCCCTCAATCTACGGGCCGAGCAAAGACGAACAGGCGTAAGATCAGAGCCATACAGGACGGCCGCGCGACGGCCGTCCCGACCCCTCGCTCCATTTGTTGGCGGCCCAACATCTAATTAACATGAGTAAGAGGCATCTTGGAGGTGCTTATGGATTCTCCTGTGATTCTCTCCGCTGTGCGCACGCCAATCGGCAAATTCCAGGGTGGCCTTTCCAGTTTTCCTGCGACCGAACTGGGCGCGAAAGTGATCGCCGAAGCCATGCGGCGCGCCGGGCTTCAAGGCAAACAGGTCGATGAAGTGATCATGGGCAACGTGGTGCAGGCGGGACTGGGGCAGAATCCCGCGCGGCAAGCGGCATTGAAAGGCGGCTGCGATCCACGGGTGGCGGCGATGACCATCAACAAGGTGTGCGGATCGGGGCTGAAGGCGGTGGCGCTGGCGGCGCAGGCCGTGCAGTTGGGCGAAAGCGAAGTTGTTGTGGCGGGCGGAATGGAGTCGATGTCCAACTGTCCGTACCTGCTGCCGAACGCGCGCACTGGATACCGTCTAGGCGATCAAAAAGTGGTGGACGCGATGATTTGCGATGGGTTGTGGGATGCGTACGAGAATTTTCACATGGGAATGACCGGCGAACTGGTGGCGGAGAAGTACGGGATCACGCGGGAAGAGCAGGATAAGTTTGCGCTGGAAAGCCACCAGAAGGCGGTGCGCGCCAGGAAGTCGTGCTTCCTGGAAGCGCAGATTTTGCCCATTGAGGTACCGCAGAAAAAGGGCGAACCGCTGGTGATCAAGTATGACGAATCGCCGCGCGAGGACACGACTTTGGAGGCGCTGGCGAAACTGAAACCGGCCTTCAAGAAAGACGGCACCGTTACCGCGGGGAATGCGCCGGGCACAAATGATGGAGCGGCAGCGCTGGTGGTCACCGGCGAACGAGTCGCGGCGAATCTCGGCAAGCAGCCGATGGCGCGGATTGTGGCGCAGGCGGTGAGCGGCGTAGAGCCAAAGTGGGTGATGATGGCGCCGGTGGAGGCCGTGGAGAAGTTGTTGGCGAAGACCGGCTGGGATCGGGACAAGGATGTGGACCTGGTGGAGTTGAACGAGGCTTTTTCCGTGGCGGCCCTTGCTGTGACCCGGCAACTCAAACTGAATCCGGAAAAAGTAAACGTGAATGGCGGCGCGGTGGCGTTGGGGCACCCGATTGGCGCCTCGGGAGCGCGCATTTTGGTGACGCTGCTATATGAACTGCAGCGGCGCCATTTGAAGCGTGGAGTGGCGGCGCTGTGCCTCGGCGGCGGAAACGCCGTGGCCCTGGCGGTGGAACGGCTATAAGAGGCAGTGGCGAGTGGTTAGTGGGGAGTGGCGAGAGCAAACACGGGTTTTGGTGACGGCGCCGTATGAATTGCAGGGCGCAGTTTGAACCGGGACAGTGACGCGCCAAATGCGAGGACCGAGGTGGCGGGAGCAGGGCCCCCGCTGATCGTTTTTAGGTAGTGGGTCAGTTTGCAAACTGACCCACTACCCGTTTTTGCCTTGGGTTGACGTTGTGGAACCGGTGGTAGGTGGCCTGCCGCACTCCAGGGCACAGGCGAGCTACGAAAGCGGAGTCGCATTGGGAGCCGTGCCTACGGCGGCATTTGGGGCGTGATGCAACTCCGCGGCGCAGTAGGGGCAGAACTTGTCGTCGTCATCGACTTCGCGCTGGCAGGACGGGCAAGCGGGATGCAGATTGTATTTGCAGTTAGGGCAGAAATTGAAACGCGCGTTCACCGTGGCGGCGCACTGCGGACAGGTGTAAGGCAGCGGCTCGCGGATCAGCAGGTAAATGATCAGACCGATGAAAAGATAACCGGGAGAAAGGACCAGGACGAGTAGAGTCCAAAGACCGGGATGCATGCCGCGGCGCTTGGCGTCCCGATACACGTAGCCGAGCATGAAAAGCAAAGTGGAGAGGGCGAAAGCACCGACGGTAATAACGCCAACCAGTCCGGCGCTGGAAGCGCCCGGGTCGTGGCGTAGGCTTTCGTCACCGGGAAAAACAGGACCGCCGGTCTGGAAGTTGTGCAGATTGACGGCAAGGCCGATGATCAGGGCCACGATGTACAGTGCGACACAGAGCCAGATGAGCCATTTGGGGATGATGCGCAGTTCATCGCGGAAGCGGGTGCGTTCGCGCTTGCGGCGGAAGCGAATCAGGCGAAGGCGTTCGTTAAATGCGTCGGACATAGTTTCCTCTCATACTGCACAACTACAACCTGTAACAGCGGCTTTACCCTGCTGACCGGCGGGGTAAACCGCCGCTACAGGCTCTGACAAACTCGCCCGCTACCACGTGCGCGATGGGCCGGTGGCGCGCTGATACAGCACCACAGCGACCGCGATCAGCGCCGGCACGGTCCACCAAAGCACAAAGCCAAATTCCAGAACCAGCTTGGGAACATTCAACTCCGTGCCAATCCAAGCGAAAATGCGCCAGACAAACGGCGCGCTGAGAATGCCCAAGGCCCAACTCGCGGCAGTGATCACCCAAAGAAACGTGCTGCCGGGCGAGGTTTGCGCGGATTCCTGCGCGCGCAAGCGAACACGCAATTGCGTGCGCGTGGCAAGATCACGCGGCACGGCCACGGGCAGGCTACGGAAAGAGTGAACCAGTTCCTGAGCGCGGACGGCTTCGCGGGAGCACTGGGCGCATTCGCGAAGATGCGCATCGAGCCAAGACTGTTCCGCGTGGTCGAGCCCTTCGACGAGCGATTGCGCGATCAACTGCTGGGCGCGCTGGTGCAGGTTTTCACTCATGCGGCACCTTCCGGTAAAGCCGATTTCAGCGCTTCGAGCCCGCGATAGAGGCGCGATTTCACGGTGGAAAGCGGGGTCGCGAGGACCGTGGCGATTTCTTCCAGCCCGAGTTCCTCATGGAAACGCAGCAAAAGCACCTCGCGATAATAGGCCGGGATTTTCAGCAACGAAAGCTGTACCGCTTTTTCGTTCTCGCGGGTGACCAGCAGTTGCAGCGCGGAAATGCAGTGATCGTCGGGCGGCTCGTAGTGCTGACTGGACTCGGGGTCGGTCAATTCGTCAAGGCTGCTCATTTTTTTGCGGCGCGAAACGTCGATGACCAGATGGCGAGCGATGGCGAACAGCCACGACTCAAATTTCGATTTGGCGTTGTATTGATGACCGCGTTCGAGCACACGGATCCAGGTTTCCTGGAAAAGATCTTCGGCCAGTGCGGGGTCGCCGGTAAGGAAGAGCAGATAACGATAAAGGCGCTGCTGGTGCTGTTCGATCAGGCGATCGAGCAGGTTCGGATCGCGACGGCGCAGGCCAGCGGCCAGAGTTTGCTGATCGTCAGTCATGAGCCCGGTAAACAGTGCCGGGGACCTTGACACCGTTAAGGTGAATGCTTGTGCGCTCATATTACCGTGGATACGGACGAGGAGGGGAAAAAGACGCATAAGGAAGGGGCTGGGAATGACTGCGTACCGGAGGCGATCAAGTGTAAGTGGCTTATGTACAGATACTTGCGGTGCTATTGAGAGCGGGCAATCGCGGTAGACGCGCCGCGTGGCGGATTCTGGGTTACATTCTTGTTGCTGATCCCTGAAAGGGTGGCGCAGCCTGATGATTTGTCCCCAGTGCAAAGCAGAGTACCGGCCGGGATTTACACATTGTGTGGATTGCGATGTGGATCTGGTGGAGGAGTTACCGAAGAACGCACTCTACATGCGACGAACAGATGAGGATGCGCAGTACCGCGTCGCGGGAGAGCCGGGCGATCCGAACGAGGATCCATTCTGCTCGTTCTGGAAGGGCGATGATCCGCGGGTGCATGCGGAACTGTGCGAGGTTCTGGACGAGGCGGGGATTCCACACAAAAGCGTGTATCGACGCGACCATTTATTCAATTTGCGAAATTATGCGGCGTTTGAAGTGGGCGTGCCGTTTTCGATGTACGAGCGCGCGGAGAATGCGGTGAAGGAAGCGTACGGCACCGACGATGTGGAGGATGTGGGCGCGCAGGAAGTGCAACTGCTGCCGGACCGGCCGTCGCGGCACATCCGAAAATTGCCAGAAATGCTGACGCCGCCGGAGGAAGAAAACATTCCCGGACCACCCAGTGCGGGGGCAAGCGAGGAGAGCTGGTATCCGGAAGATGCGACCGTGAAGGTGTGGTCGACGGAAAAAGGCGAGCCGAGCGATTTTTTGGTGGCAGCGTTGCACGAGAATGAGATTCGGTGTCGCGTGGAGGAGAGCGGCACATCTGCGGCCCTGTATGTTCTGCCTGATGACGAATGTCGCGCGCGGGAGGTTGTGCGTGAAGTGGTCGAAGGTACGCCGCCGGAGTAAACCAAAAGACCTCACCCCTCGGAGGGGTCAGCTACAGGGTCCGAAGATCGCGGCGGTTTCCCTTGACATTGCCTTCGCGTGACTGGACCATAAGGTTCCTCCGTTCCTCTACCAAGCGGAGGTTCCCGTGAAAAATGCGTCCGTGGGATTTCGTGTGCACTCGGGCTGGAGCGCGATGGCGGCAGTGTGCCTGGAGAAGGGCGGCCCAAAAGTGCTGCACCGCGAGCGGATCCATCTGGTAGAGGAATTCACGTACCGACTTCGGCAGCCGTACCACACGGCGGAAAAGATGCCGTTGGTGGAGGCGCGGAAATTCATCGGGCAAGCGCAAGCTACGGCGAAGGCTATGGCGGAGCGCTCGATTCGCAGCCTGCAAAAGCAGTTGAAGCAACTCAACTACGATTTACATTGCGCCGCGCTGTTGCTGGCTTCGGGAAAGCCGCTGCCGGAACTGGAAATGATTCTGGCTTCGCACGCGATGATACACACTGCGGATGGCGAGTTGTTTCGGGAAGCGTTGACGCGTGCAAGCGTGCGATGCGGGCTGCAAGTGGTGAGCCTGAAAGAAAAAGAAGTGGCTGCGGAAGCGGGGCAGGTGTTGGGCTTGGCGGAAGCGGCGGTGTCCAAGCGAGTGGCGGAGATGGGGAGGGAGTTGGGAGCGCCGTGGGGGCAGGACGAAAAATTGGCAGCGTTGGCGGCATGGCTGGCGTTGGCGGGCGATGACAAGTGCGAGACGTAAGGGGCGAAGGGTAAGCTGGCTTGACCGCATTATTGTCGGACATGCATGCTTAGCGGTCGGAGGAGCACGAGCGTGACGATCGACGGGATTAAGACAGTGGCGGTGCTGGGGGCGGGAACCATGGGCAACGGAATCGCGCATGTGTTTGCGCGCGCCGGCTATGACGTGATTTTGCGCGACGTGGAAGAACGCTTTCTGCAACGGGGAATGGAGACGATTGGGAAGAATCTCGACCGCGAGGTGAAAAAAGGGAAGTTGGCCGAGGCGGAAAAGCCGGTTGTGCTGGCGCGGCTGAAGCCGGTGACGGACATGAGCGCGGTTGCGGCGGCGGATTTTGCGGTGGAGGCCGTGCCGGAAAAGATTGAGATCAAGCGCGCGGTGTTGACGGAGGCGGACCGGTTATTGCGGCCGGAGGTGATCCTGACCAGCAATACCTCTTCGATTTCGATGACCACGCTGGCGGCCATGACCAAGCGGCCGGAACGCTTCGTGGGCATGCACTTCATGAATCCGGTACCGGTGATGGTGCTGGTGGAAGTGATTCGCGCTCTGCAAACGGGCGACGAAGCGTATGCCACCACAATGGAGTTGGCGAAGAAGCTGGGAAAAACGCCGGTGGCGGTGAACGATGCGCCGGGATTTGTGTCGAATCGCGTGCTGATGCCGCTGATCAACGAGGCGGCTTATGCGGTGATGGAGGGAGTGGCCACGCCGGAAGCCGTGGATTCGGTGATGAAGCTGGGGATGAATCATCCGATGGGCCCACTCGAGTTGGCGGATTTTATCGGCCTGGATGTGTGTGTCGATATCATGCACGTGCTGCTGGAAGGCTTGGGCGATCCCAAGTATCGCGCCTGCCCCCTGCTGAAGAAGTACGTGGCGGCCGGTTGGCTGGGCAGAAAGAGCGGTCGCGGTTTCTATAGCTATCTTCAGGCTTAGGTCATGGCGAACGGGTTCGATGTGGTGCTGAGAAGTGATCTCACACCAGGGGAATGGCTCTCGAAGTTGTCCGAACAAATCGATATTGATGTGTGGAAACTGTTTTCTTTGTCTGGTTACGGAGGGCAGCGACCATTTCTCGGGCGAGTTGTTGGCTACGAATTTCGGGTGCATAAGCGCCGCTATTGGCACAACCCGTTTGGGCCTGTTCTTTTTGGCAGAGTGGTAGCTGCTAATTCCGGCGCTTTGATTGAAGCCTATTGGAGCACTTGGAAGTGGCCTCGAACTTTTGTTCGTGCTTGGCTGTTTTTTGCTTTGGCGATATCGGCGCCTATTCTCTATCAGGGACTGCGTGCTCTCGTTCACGGTCAAGCATTACGTGAGGACAACCTCTGGCTGAACTTCGTCGTCCCGGCAGTTTTTTTGGCATACGGGCTTTTCTTCCCCAAACTTGGAGCGGCCCTCAGCTTCCATGAAAGACGGTTTATCTTGCAATTCCTTCAAAGCGAGCTTTCCGCAAAGGCGACTATTACCCGCAGCGAAGAAAGGAATTGGAAGACCTCGCTCGACGGTCGGCTCGGATAACTCAGCGGAGGATTTCGACGAGGAGCACCCAGACGTTGAGGGTGGAGAAGATGAAGATGGCGAGGACTCCGGCGGCGATGCAGTAGTAGCCGGAATTGCGATTGGCCATAAGCAGAATGGCGGCGATCAGGAAGGGAAGTATCTGAACTTCCCCCAGAACCGATTCCAACAGCGATTCGAAACGCGGGCGGCCGATTTGCGCGTGGGCGCTAACGGCGCGCCGGTTGGACCGCAACTCGAGCCACCAAGTGGCTAGGGCAAATACGAAGACCTCTGCGCCCAAGGTGTGCAGGGGTTGGGGAATGAGCGCGGCCATGCTGGAGACCAGAATCAAAATGAGGCGAGCTACGGTGGCGGCGGAACGCGCGGGGAGATGCGGAAATTCCAAGATGCGCGTGAGGTTCACAGAGATAGCAACGATGGCGAGGCCGGCCAAAGCCGCGGAAGAGCCCGCAGCGGCGATGAAGAAGTTGGTCCACATGGGCGGGGGTAGTATAAGGGGGAAGGAAGAGAAAGAGGGGGAGTCGGAGCGGGCGAACATGAGGCGAAAATAATGTTTGCTTTTTATTCGCCTTTGGCGTAATGTCGGGCCTAGAAGTTTTCAACAGGTGGCCCATGAGCGACTTACGGTCCAGTGTTCTATCCTGCATCGAACATGAGAGACTCGAGTTTGAGCTGCTCGAACTGCGCACCCGGGGACAATACCTGACGCGGTTGCGCGGGTTGAGCCGGGAAGAGCGCACGGTATGGGATGAGCGGGAGCGCGCGGCGCTGTCGCGGCTGGTCGATCAATAGTTGGAGCATGGCTGCGGCCGTTGAAAATTTTTTGGCGAGAAGGCAAAAAAGGGCTAGCAATCCAAAGTACGTTCTGGTAATATTTATCATATCGTAATGTACGGAGGAGCGGCGCAGGTCCCGCGCCGTTTGGCAAGTGAGCCCGAAAGCCCCATCGCAAAAATTCCTAATTTCCTCCACCGAGGTGAGCAATGTCAGATGAGCGGGCGAAGCTGTTAGAAGCGGCGATATCGCAGATCGAGAAGTCTTATGGAAAAGGCTCGATCATGCGGTTGGGCAGCAAAGATGTGCTGGTGCCGGTGAATGTGATTCCGTCGGGATGCTTGTCGCTGGATGCCGCGCTGGGCGTGGGCGGATTTCCGCGGGGACGGGTGATCGAGATTTATGGGCCGGAATCGGGCGGTAAAACCACCATGACGCTGCACATTATCGCCGAGGCGCAGAAGCTGGGCGGGCAAGCGGCGTTCATCGATGCCGAGCACGCATTGGATCCCTCCTACGCGCGGAGGCTGGGCGTGGATGTGGACAATTTGCTGGTGTCGCAGCCGGACCACGGGGAACAGGCGCTGGAAATCGCGGAAACGCTGATTCGTTCAGGCGGCGTGGACGTGGTGGTGGTGGACTCTGTGGCGGCGTTGGTGCCCAAGGCGGAATTGGAAGGGGAAATGGGCGAGCCGCAAATGGGTTTGCAGGCGCGGCTGATGTCGCAAGCGCTGCGGAAGCTGACGGCGATCGTATCGAAATCGAAGACCTGCCTGATTTTCATCAACCAGATTCGCGAAAAGATTGGCGTGATGTTTGGCAACCCGGAAACGACCACCGGCGGACGCGCGTTGAAGTTTTATGCGTCGATGCGCGTGGACATCCGGCGCATCCAGTCGATCAAGGAAGGCGATCGCGTGGTGGGCTCGCGGACGCGCGCGAAGGTGGTGAAGAACAAAGTAGCGGCGCCGTTCCGGGAAGCGGAGTTCGACATTTTGTATGGCGAAGGGATTTCGCGTGAAGGCGACTTGCTCGATATCGGCGTGGATAAGGGCGTGATCGAGAAGAGCGGCACGTGGATGAGTTTTGGCGGTGAAAGAATGGGCCAGGGCCGCGAGAACGCGCGGATTTTCCTGAAGGAGAATAAGGATATTCGCGAAAAGCTGGAATCGGCGTTGCGGAAGAAGATGGAACTTCCAGGCGCCAGCCAGAACGCGGCGGCAGCAGGGCCAAACGGTCACGCGAATGCGACAGCAGCGGAAAAGCCGCCGATGAAAGCGGCAGCCGCAGCGGCCACAGCCGATAACAAAGCGAGGCCGACGCGATAGAAAAACAGTTTCTTCGAAGGAAGAGAGCGGGCGAGGCGGGGAAGGGTGACCTCGCCCGTTTCTTTTTGGGGTTGACGAGGACCGCCAGAGAAACCAGGCGTTCGGTAAACACGCAAATCCTAGAAGTGCCCGCTCAGCGGCGCTGCCACTCAGGATCGCGGCGCACGCGCTGGAGCCGATTATTGAAAACACGCGAAAACCGGACTATAGTTCGACCAACACCGCCGGTGAAACCTCAATCAACAGGGGGAGCCATTCCACAGTTCCGATCTGCTCCACGAGTCTGCTCCATCTTCTTGTTGGTCTTCCTCCTTGGTTCCTACGTTTACGCACAAGAGCCCGAGCTTCCAAAGCTGACCGTTAACTGGAACAAGACGGTCCGCGTCTCAACAACTACGGCTACTCTGCAAGTGGTGGTGAACCCGCCTCTGCGCCAGGGAACAACAGTGCACGACGCAGCTTTTCGAGCGCTGCGCGAATTGCAGGCCGATTATGTGCGCTATGTTCCCTGGCTTCCTTATCCTCGCCTGGGCGTTGCGGAGTTACAGCCGCCATCGGAAGGCAAGACCTCGTGGGATTTTTCCATCATCGATCCCATGACCATCGATTTCCTGGATGCCACCAAAGGTCACCCGGTGGTTTTGAATTTCAGCACCATTCCGCAATGGATGTACAAAACCGAAACCCCAGTTACTTATCCTGTCGATCCGAACAAAGTTGCATGGAACTACGAGCAGGGAACGGAACTGCGCGACCCCACGGCGCAGGAAGTTGCCGCGTATTACGCCCGGTTATTCAGTTGGTATACAGCCGGCGGTTTCACTGATGAGCTCGGAAAGCGCCATGAGTCGAACTACCACTTCGCCATCCCCTACTGGGAAGTACTGAACGAAGTAGATTTCGAACATCGCATGTCACCGGAAACATATACCAGAATCTATGATTCGGTGGTCACCGCCATGCGCGCCGTCCAGCCTAATACCAAGTTTGTGGGCATGGCGCTGGCAGCGCCTTCCGAAGAGCCTTCCTTTTTCGCTTACTTTTTGAATCACAAGAACCACCGCGCCGGCGTCCCGCTCGACTACATTTCCTACCATTTCTATGCCAACCCCAATGCCTCGGAAACCCTCGATACCGAGCAATATACGTTTTTCGCACAGGCCGATGGCTTCCTGCATGTAGTCCGCTACATCGAGGCTTTGCGCCAGCAGCTGTCGCCCGAAACCGGAACCATGATCAACGAGATTGGATCGATTGCCGCGGAAGACGGTGCTCAAGGAGAATCCGGATATGTATTTAAGCCGATAGCGTCTTCGTACTGGCATCTGTCAGGAGCGCTATATGCGTACGTGTTTGGAGAGTTGTCTCGCCTGGGTATTGAGGTGGCCGGGGAATCGCAACTAGTCGGCTACCCGACGCAATATCCCAGCGTATCCCTGGTGAACTGGGAAACCGGCCAGCCGAATGCCCGCTTCTGGGTGTTACGACTGTTGAAGGACAATTTTGGCCCCGGAGATAAAATCGTCGACGCGTCCTTCCAAAGCGACGACGTTTATGCTCTGCCAGTCGAAACACTCGCAGGAGAACGCCGAATCTTGCTGGTAAATAAACGCCAGCGAGGGCGAGTGATCGAGGTGCCCGGTGCAACCGGAGCGCAGATTGAGTCTGTGGATCTAACTACGGATGCGCTGCCGTCTGCCAAGGCGAAGCTCAACTCGGACAAGATCAGCTTGGGTGGATTCAGTGTCGCCGTGGTCACACTTTTCAGACCCTAGAAGCTCTTGGTAAAAACGGCTTCTTTTTGATACTTGGGGCGTGGAACTGTTTCGCCGCGTTACATTGACTGCAAAATTCCCTGCGCAGGCTTAGGACTTCCGGACAGGTGACAAAAAGAGGCTGGACCGGTGGTCAGACGTTCCAAAAGAAGCACATAAAGCGTACTGGGCCTACTTTGCTATTGCCGGGCTAGGACTAAAATCTGTAGACTACGTTTCAGTTTGAGAACCTCGTTGTGGCTTGGAGTTGAGAACGAGGTTGTGAGACAGTAGGAAGTGCCGTGGAATGAGGTGTGAAGAGCAATGGAACACGGCATGCTGTCCTCAAACTCCTGACGGTGTGAAAAGTAAGACCTGGTGGCGCGCGAGCGCAAGAAGTCGACGTCTAGTTGTTTCAGGGTTAGGGCCCGAATGATCAAGGACTTGGGAAGAACTGTAGCCACTGCGTTGCTGGTAGCGACGCTGGCTTTGCCGTTACCGGCGGCGGAGCCTGCTGGCAAACCGATCGTAAGCAGCACTTCCTCCACGGCAAAAGCGAAAAAGGCCAAGGCGAAGTCAAAGAGGCGGCTCGCGCCTTCGAGTTATCGCGGGTACGCGCCGACGTACGCGGATTCGGTCAGCGCGGATGATCCGACCTACGACGACCCGGTGGTGCGGCAGGCAGCCGTGGACGCGCTGGGGCGCTACAACGGGTCGGTGGTGGCGGTGGACCCGAACACGGGAAGAATTTTGACAGTGGTCAATCAGAAAGTGGCGTTCAGCGACGGCTACATTCCTTGCTCGACGATCAAGCCGACCATCGCCATTGCCGCGCTGGAAGAAAACGTCATTACCAATGACACGATGCTGAAAGTGGGCCGCCGGAAGTACATGAATTTGACCGAAGCGCTGGCGCACTCGAATAACGCGTTCTTCGAGGAGCTTGGACGGCGCATGGGCTTTGATACCGTTTCGAAATATGGACGCCTGTTGGGCTTGGGTGAACTGTCTGGATATAACCTGCCGGATGAGCATCCAGGGGCATTCCCGACCGCACCTCCGGCGCTGGGTGGTGTGGCCAGGATGTCCAGTTTCGGCGAAGGGATTCAGATCACCCCATTGCAATTGGCGGCGCTGGCCTCTGCCGTGGCCAATGGCGGCACGCTTTATTATTTGCAGTATCCCCACACGCAGGAAGAAGTGCAGAACTTTGAGCCCAAGGTGAAGCGCGACCTGAATATCGCGAGCGTGTTGCCGGAAGTCCGGGAGGGCATGCTGGCGGCGGTGCTGTATGGCACCGCACGGCTGAGCTACGATGCGGGTGGCGACGAGACTCCGTTGGGCAAGACCGGGACCTGCGATGATCACACGAATCCCTCGCGCATCGGCTGGTTCGTGAGCTACGCCGACGAAACGCATCCCAAGATTGCGTTGGCGGTGCTGCTGCGTGGGAATACGCGGCGGGTGAAAGGTCCGACGGCGGCACAAGTGGCGGGCGGAATTTACCGCCGGTTGCGCGAACAAAATTATTTTGGTGAGACGCCCAAGACGGCGTTCGCGCCGGTCAGCGGATCCTCCGGAAAGTAAAACAATCTACAAAAAAGTGTAGTAGGGCTGCGGGAGCGGCCTGAGATCCTTCGTAGCAGAAGGCACTCCTCAGGATGACACGCTGTTTTTGTGACCGCGACGAGACGCAGGGAAGACGCGAAGTGCGCTTATAGCAGCGGGGAACGGTGCGGACGGACCTTCACGTGAATGCTGATGACCGGCTCGGTCAGATGACGCGCGGCATCAAAGCAGTGGTCACAGAGGCTAACGCTCAGCTGATCTTCGCTCTTGGCGCGAAAGCTGCGGTGGCATTCGTAGCAGGTGGAGTACTCGGGCCGTTGGAACTGCTCACGTACGTGAACTTCGGGATGAACCTCAGGGTGAACTTCAGACGTAATCATAACAACTCCCACAGGGTGAGGGGCAAGCGGTGTGCCAGAAGGAAGCCACTGTTGGCATTGAAAACACAGCACTTACACAACGCGCACAAGGCCGCGCTGGGTGAATTGACGCAAACGCTTTGCGGAATCTCGCAAACGAGGCCATTGGCGAATTGAGCGCAATTCGTCTCCGCACGATTGACGAAAGCAGAAGCTTGGGACAAAAGAGAAGCGTGCGGTATCCTGAATAAGCTGTAGCGGGAAAATCTCGGGGGCCATTTCGTCTGGGGGAAATATTGAGTCGGGGATTCTTGTGGATGTTAGGAGTGGTGTTGGCAGTTGGCGCAGCGGTGGACGGCTACGCGCTGCGGCAACGGCGGGGAATCGAGAAGGAATTTCAGAGCCAAGTGACACTGGCGCGCGCGGAGGCCGATCGCATACGCGCTCAAGTGGTGTTGCCCACCGCGAGTCGCTTGCCAGCGGGGCAAAACTTCGCGGCCGCTCTACAGAAAATTGGCTTGAGTTCGCAGGAAGCCGGAGAAGCCACGGCCGCGGCACAGCGCGCGTTTAATCTGCGGCAGTTGCGCGCGGGGAACACGCTGGTGGTGGGGCGATCGGTGGAAGGCGACTTGCGCGAAATCAATTACAAGATCGATCCGGACCGTATGCTGCACATTGTGCCGGCTACCGCAGGATTCTCCGCCGAGGTACAAGCAATTCCGTCGCACATGGAAGTCAGCACAGTGAGCGGCGAGTTGGAAGATTCGTTGTTCAATGCCGTAGAGGATGCGGGCGAGTCACCAGAAGTGGCCATGCGCCTGGCGCAGATTTTCGGCTACGATCTGGACTTTTATACCGACCCGCGCAAAGGCGACACGTTCCGCATCGTGATCGAGAAGAAGAAATACACCAACGGGCAAACCGCGGGCTACGGGCGAATTTTGGCGGCGGAGTACGATAACGGCGGGAAGAAGTACCAAGCGTTGCTGTTCCACGATGACCAGGGGCAGGCGGGATATTACTCGGCCGACGGAAAATCGCTGCAGAAGGCGTTCTTGCGATCGCCATTGAAGTTCGCGGCGCCGGTCACCTCGCATTTCAGCAAAGCGCGGTTTCATCCCATCCTGAAGGTGTATCGGCCGCATCTGGGCACAGACTATGGCGCGCCGATTGGCACGCCGGTGCAGACCATTGGCAGCGGACGCGTGGAGTTTGCGGGGCGCAAGGGCGGCGACGGCAACATGGTGAAGATTGCCCACGCGCAGGGCTACGAGACGATGTACCTGCATCTCTCGAAGATTTTGGTGCACCTAGGCGAACATGTAGATATTGGCCGAACCATCGGTTTGGTGGGTATGACGGGATTAGCCACGGGGCCGCATCTGGATTTCCGCATCTCGCAACGGGGGCAGTTCCTGAATTTCGAAAAATTGGGTTTGCCGCCCTCCGAGCCGGTGTCCAAGAAAAATTGGGCGGCGTTTGCGTCGTTGCGCGAGCAATGGCTGCCGATGCTGGAGCAACCGGAGCAGTGGCAGGCGCAGGCCACCAACGCGGCCGGAAAACGGTAAACTATTCGTCAGGGATGACGGGGCATGATCCCGGATGGATGCCAGAGGGATGGCCCATTGTGCTGCGGTGGGTGTGGTCAGGGAATGGGGGCTGCGGGTGGAACCGGCCTGAAAGCGTCAGGTTGAGGATCTTCCAGTCGTAGAGACTCGCTCCAAGACAGCGGACAACGCAAAGGGCAGGAATGCGATTCCAATGCGTGTGTCCAGTTAGATCGACGATGGTTCGCTGCTTCTTTGCTGGGAAGAAGCAAGCAAAGCCAGACCGCGTGTGCGCCCGGTTGCTGCTGGGATTTTGGTTGAGAAGCCTGAGGAGGCTGAATGGATCGCCGTTACGGATTTGGGTGGCTTGCGGCAGTGTTAATCGCCTGCGTAGGGATTGCGGGTTGCGGAGGCGGAAGCGGAACGGCGAAGCTGATGCTCACTACCACGTCGTTGCCGGACGGCACGGTGAACACGCCCTACTATTTCCTGCTTCAGCCGACCGGAGGTACCCCGCCGTACACATGGTCGCAAGCGAGCGGCGGCGCCATGCCGCCCGGCATCACGTTTTCCAACGCTGGAGCGTTTAACGGCACGCCGACGACCGCGGGCTCCTACGGTCCGTACACGATCAAGGTGACGGACGCAAACAGTAACACGGCCACCTCCGCTGGCCTGAGCATCAAGGTTTCCGCGAGCACCCTGTCGATAACGACTACGTCACTGCCGGACGGCTCGATTGGCGCCCCATATTCGGGGACGCTGGCGGCGACCGGCGGGAAAGCGCCCTATAGCTGGTCGCAGCTTTCTGGCGGCGCATTGCCACCGGGTCTCACTACGGCCAGTGGTTCGGGCGTGATTACAGGAACGCCGACGACCGCGGGCACGTATGGGCCATACGTTTTCACCGTGACGGACGAAAACAGCACTACGGCGACATCTGGTCCGCTAACGATCGTCATCGGCGGAACGGCAACGGCGGTTTGCACGCCAATGGGAAATGAAGGCGCTCTTGCCTCTACTTCCTACGCGTTTCTGGTGAAGGGAACCGACAAGTCCGGTAATCCGCTGGACATCGCAGGCAGTTTCGCCCCGGACGGCCAGGGTGGCATTTTGAGTGCCGTAGCCGATTACAACGGAACCACCGACGGCCCACAACAGCTGCAAGTGAATCTGGCGGCGAGTTCGTATTCGTTTAGTACGTCGGCGCAGGGTTGCTTGTACCTGGCGTTTTCGGGCCTGGCATCGAGCAGCAGTGTGCGAAAAGGCAGTGTGGACCCGGCATATCTTGCGCCGGGCGATGTGGCGCGCGCGCGGAAAGTGGCGAAACCGGCGATCGTGGCCGTGCCTGTTTCCAGTGTGCAGTTCAGCTTCTACCTGACTGGAATGAGCAACAACAGTTACCCAACGGGCAGAATTATTGAGTCGGATACTACGGCGAGCGGAACGAACGCTGCAGGAATGATTCACGTGCAAGATACGAGCGTGTTTAGCTTGGGCTTGTCGGGTCTGCAAGCGAATTATGCGTTTGGCGTCGACGGCTGGACCACCACGGCGTCGGGCATTTTGCGAACGGCCGTGGCCGGAGCGTTTACGAATACTACGGGCACGTTGTCTGCGGGATTTGCGGACGTAAATGCGAACGGCGCTGTGTCGGGAGAGATTAACACCGGTTATGGCCTGCTGAACAGCATGGACCCGACCACCGGACGCGGCACCGGAAGTTATTTCCTAAGCTGGCCCACACAAAACGGTACGCAGAGGTTGACGTATGACTTCGCCTTTTACGTGTTGAATGCTTCGGATTTCCTTCTGATTTCCATAGACAACACGCAATCCACCAGCACCACTCCGTTGCTGGCGGGCCGGGCGCTCGCTTCGACCACGAACTATGCTGCTGCGCCGCTCAATGGATACTACCTGCTGGCTTCCCAGGGCTATCAATCTCTTGGGACCAATATTGGGAACATCGCGCAAATCGGTACCCTGAACGCCACCAACGCCGGCGCGATTCCGACCGCGACGATCTATTCGAATTACGCGGGAACGTCAACGACGGCCCAATACCCGGGAAGCAGCTACAGCGTGGAAGCAGCGTCGGGACGTACGTCGCTTGCCGGTGTTTTGACGAATTCGCCGGTCGTTTATCTGACCAACACCACACCGGATGATGGCATTGTGGGTTTCCTTGTAGGTACGGATAACCAGGCCAGTTCGGGCGTGCTGGTAAACCAGACCGCGTCGACGCCAAATTATTCGGTCGCCAGCATCAGCCTTGCGTACCCGGCGGGCACCGCGGAAGATGTGGATGGAAAGAATGGGTCGTTCCTGGGCGACTTTTCGTTCACTGGCACGGGAGCGTATACTCTCGCAGCCCCACAGACGACGGGGACGCTGACCAACGTACCGAGCCAAGGCTCCATCGCCATCAACGCGGATGGTTCCGGCAATCTCGATGGCGGGAATTTCCCGCTGGTGACCAACGGCCAGGTAATTTACGCCATTTCCAATTCCGGGGATCCCTTGCTGTTTGTCTTCGAAGAAGGCACGCTCCCTTAACTTGTAACAGCGGCTTTATGCGCTCCCCAGCGGGTTAAACCCGCTGCCACCACGGAGTGGTTGACCGTTTAGAGGCGACGCCGTCTAATAGCGGGGGAGTATCCCATGAACAAGCACATTGGTCCTGTTTGTGTACGAGTGTGTCTGCTCTTTGTTTTCGCGGCGTGCCTGCTTGCTGCGCAAACAGCGAATCCGCCTGCGGCCGAACAACAGGCCAAAGCGTGGTTGGCCGCGTTCAACACCGGTGACCGCGCCACTCTGCTGGACTATCTGAAGACGAATTACCCGCCGCATGCCGAACATGTGGACGATGAACTGCGATTCCGGGGGATGACCGGCGGCTTCGACTTGGAAAAGGTCGAGGAAAGCACGGCAACGCATTTCGTGGCGCTGCTGAAGGAAAAAGAAAGCGACCAGTTCGCGCGGTTGACCGTGGATGTGGATACGCCGGCTCCCCACCAGATCACCAAGTTCGAGCTGTGGGCCATTGCCCGACCCGCCGAATTCGCGATTCCACGTTTGCGCCAACCCGAGGCGATTGAAGCGCTGAAAAGCGACCTGGAGCACGATGCAAGCGCGGATCGTTTTTCCGGAGCAGCGCTGGTGGCGAAAGATGGAAAAGTTTTGTTTGAGAACGCGCATGGAATGGCGGACCGCGAGAAGAAAACACCCAACACGGTGAACACCAAGTTTCGCATCGGGTCGATGAACAAGATGTTCACGGCGGTTTCGATCTTGCAATTGGTGCAGGCCGGCAAGATTCAGTTGACCGACCCGCTGGGCAAATATCTGCCGGACTACGCCAACAAGAATGTCGCGACCAAGGTAACCATTCACCAGCTGCTGACGCATACCGGAGGCACCGGCGATTTCTTCGGGCCGGAATTCGATGCGCACCGCGAGGAATTGAAGACGCTGCAGGATTACGTGAAGCTGTATGAGAAACGCGATTTGAAATTCGAACCGGGTTCGAAGTGGGAGTACAGCAATTACGGTTTTTTGTTGCTGGGCGTGGTCATCGAGAAGGTGAGCGGGCAAAGCTACTACGATTACGTGCAGGAACACGTGTTCAAGCCGGCGGGGATGGAGTCCACGGGATCACTGCCCGAGAACCAAACTGTGGCGGAGCGATCCGTTGGGTACATGCAACCGAAGCCGGGCGCGTGGCAGCCGAATACGGACACGCTGCCGTATCGCGGAACTTCGGCCGGGGGCGGATACTCGACGGTCGGCGACCTTTTCCGGTTTGCGACGGCGCTGACGGAGCACAAGTTGCTCGATGCCAAGCACACGGATTTGCTGATTAGCGGCAAAGTGGATACCGGGCGAGGCGGCGACAAGTACGCCTATGGGTTCTTTGAGAGCACCGAGAATGGCATGCAGTGTTTCGGCCACGGCGGTGGCGCCCCGGGCATGAATGGGGATTTGAAGATTTGTCCGGATGCCGGCTACGTGATTGCCGTGTTGTCGAACCTCGACCCGCCTGCGGCGACCCGCGTGTCCGATTTCGTGGCGGCACGGCTGCCGCTGAAATAGGCGCGGGTGAGGATTTCAGGCGCCCAAAGACGCGTATTTTTGGATCAGTTCGCCCGCCAGCTTGCCCCCTTCGAATTCCGGGATAATCACCGCGTCGGCGCCCGAAGTGCGCATGGCCTCGGCATAGCGTTCCTGGCCGGCGCGCGTGATCACTTTTAATTTGGGATTGAGAGCTTTGGCGGTCACGGTGATGTACAGATTGTCGGCATCGTTGTCGATGACCACGCAGAGGCCACGGGCGCGAGCGATGCCGGCGTCCTGCAGGACGGTGTGGCGTTTGGCGTCGCCGTGAAGCACCAGAGCGCCTTCGTGCAGCAATTGGCGATAAAGGCCTTCATTCGTTTCGATGAGCACATAAGGGATTTGCGCGCGATTGAGCTGATCGATCACCGTGCGGCCGACCTGGCCGTAGCCGCAAATGATGAAGTGATCGCGCACGCGTTCGAGGTTCATCTCGTTGATCATGGATTTCCATACCTCCCGGCCTTGGTGTCCGATAAACGTGAGCAGGATGCGTTCCGCAAACCAGATTTCGAAGGCAAAGATGCCGATGGCGACGACTAGCGAGAAGTACTTCGTCGCCGTGCGCACCTGCAAGTATTCGATGGCGTGGGGATGGGCCACCCAGAACAGGGCATCGGCAAAGCCCAGGTGCTCGAGGCGCATATAGGCGAGAACGCAAACGAGAATGAAGAGAAGAAACAGAAGAAAAGGTCCAATTAGCCTACGGACAAAGACCAGCACGGCGCGATCAAACAGGAGCAGGCCGTTGGCGGGTCTGATGCGCGGAGGCGCAGGGCGGTAGTTTGGGCTGGCGCTGGCCATTAGAGGTATAAGCGAAGGTAATAATAATACAAATCAAGATAAAAGAAACTAGTAGTTGGGCCCAGGGGCAAGCCTCGGATTTATATCCTAAGGGTGGTGGACACCATCTACTGGTATTGACGACCGCGAGGATTGGGGACAGACTGGCGCGCGCAGGGAGGGTTCATGTCCATACGGCCTGTGAAGAAGCTGATTCGTTCGAAACCGACGCGCGAGGGAGCGGGAGTGCACCTGCGCAGGGCTTTCGGTTTTGGCAACACCTCGGACTTCGATCCATTTCTCTTGCTGGATGATTTTCGCAACGACGTGCCGGAAGACTACCTGGCGGGATTTCCGTGGCATCCGCACCGTGGAATCGAGACGATCACCTATGTTTTGGCCGGCACAGTAGAGCACGGCGACAGTTTAGGGAATAAAGGCGCTATCGCTTCCGGCGACGTGCAATGGATGACCGCGGGAAGCGGCATCATCCACCAGGAAATGCCGAAGGGCGACCCCGCAGGGCGCATGCACGGCTTCCAATTGTGGGCCAACCTGCCGTCGTCGTTGAAAATGACCGCGCCACGCTACCAGGAAGTGAAGTCGCCGGACATTCCGGAAGTGACCGATGACGACGGGACGCACGTGCGGGTGGTGTGCGGGAATTTCTGGGGCACCAAAGGGCCGGTGGACGGAATCGCCGCGGACCCTATCTATTTGGACATTTCGGTGCCACCGGGAAAGCGCAAGGTGCTGCCGATAGAAACCACCCGGCATGCCTTTGCCTACGTATTTGCTGGCGCGGGGAAATTCTGCAACGCCTCCGATCCGCTTGCCGTGCCAACCGAGCCGGTGAGTTGGGCGGACACGAACCCGCCGTCCGAAGCGGAAAACCGGTCTCTTGTGCTGTTTGATCGCGGCGACGACGTGGCGGTGCAGGCCGGAGACGATGGCATCCGGTTTCTGCTAGTGTCGGGAAAGCCGCTGGAGGAACCGGTGGCGTGGTATGGACCGATTGTGATGAATACGCAGGAACAACTGCGCGAGGCGTTTCGGGATTTAGAAAAAGGGACGTTTCTCAAAGCCAAGTGAGAGAACGCCTATCGGGTCACACCAAAACGGCTTCGCGAACTGGTCTTTTGCCCAAGCGGGTCCAGGCCTCCTGAATGATGGCATAAAGGAAAGCGGTGGACAGGCCGAAGAGAATCAGGCCGTTCAAGGCTTCCAGTGCGCCCATCAACTGCCAGTGAGGCTCCAGGTTGGTGCCAGAGTGGCCGAAAGTGGTCATGGCATTCAGGGAATAAAGCATGGCGGATTTTTTGTCGGGCAAGGCGTGGAGCCAGCGGAAGCCCATGGCCCAGACAGCCGCTTCCAACCCGTGCAAAAGAGTGACAGACACGGTGGTTCCGGCCATGAAGAGCAGAGCAATGACCTTCATATTGCGACGGGTGGCGTCGATGAGCACCTGGTCGAACCGTTGCTTGATGAAGAACAACCCTGTGACATGAATGACCACGGCGAGCACGCTCAAAGGGAGGCTCCACAGCCAATCAGAACTCCACGGCACCACATTCGCTGGATCAAGATTCACGGGACCTCCTTCGAAACAAACAAGCAGAAAGTCGTTGGAGCAGGCTCCGGGTTTTACCGCACAAAGACGAATTATCCAGCAGAATCATAGCGCACAAAGTTTGCAGAGACGAAACCAGGCGGGAATTGCCGGCTAATAGATAATCGGCATCTTCGAGAAATCGGACTCGGAATCTTCGGTGACGCGCAGAACCAGCAAGGTGCGGTCGTCGTGAGGCGGGCGCCCGGCGCCGGCATATTCGTCCGTGGCTTTCACGATGCGCTGGGCCACGGTGTAGCCGGGATCGTCGGCGGCCACCGTGGATAGCAGGGCTTTGAGGCGATCGATGCCGAATTCCTCCTGGTCCTTGTTCATGGATTCGTGAATGCCGTCGGAGGCGAATACCACAATGTCCCCGGGCGCCAACGCGAGCGTTTGCTCCTCAAATTCGGCCTCGGGAAGCAGTCCGAGGGGCATGCCGGTGATGTTAATTTCGGTGACTTCACCGTTGTGAATCAGGAGGGGCAAGGTGCCCCCAGCATTGGCAACATTCAGCGTACGGCGGGCGGCGTCGTAAATGCCGAACTGCATGGCGATGAACTTGGCGTCCAAGCGGGCCGCCAACAAGCGGCTGTTGAGCTGCCGAAGCATTTCCGCGGCGGTAGCTTCGCTTTCGTGCACAAGTTCGCGAAGAATGCCGATCGCCAGCGAGCCATACAACGCAGCAGCGGTGCCCTTACCGGAGACGTCGCCGTTGACCACCGCCAGGCGGCCGACTCCATAGGGCAGCAAATCATAAAAATCGCCGCCCAGTTCCCGCGCCGGCACGTAGGCCGTAGCCAGGTCGAGTCCGGGAACCTCGCGGGCGCCGGAGGGCAGGAGCTGGCGCTGGATTTCGCGGGCGGTTTCCAAATCGTTTTGCAGGCGCGTCTGATTTTCGCGAGACTCTTCATACAGCCGGGAATTCTCGAGAGCCACGGCAATATAAGAGGCCAGGATGTTCAGTAAACGCTCGTGCTCGGCGGTAAAGGCGTGCGGTTGGGTGCTTTCGAGATCGAGTACGCCGATGAGGCGATCCTGCAGAAGGAGAGGAACGACCAGTTCCGAGCGCACTTCGACTTCGTTACTACACTGCAGGTAGCGAGGGTCCAGGCGGACATCCACCACGCGAATGGTGCGGCGCTCGGCCGCGGCGGCCCCGGTAATGCCCTGATTCAGGGGCATTCTGAAGCGCGAGGGGAGAGTGTGATCGAAGTGCAGGGAGAAGACGCTCTCCAGCTGCTGGTCTTGCTCATCCCAGATCATCACCGTAAAAACGTGGTAATCGACAAGTTTTTTAACGCGTTCGGCGATACGCCGGAGCAGTTCCTCACGATCCAGGATCGAGGTGAGCTCATGACTGATCTCATAAAGGAGAGTCAGCGTTTGCACCTGTTCGGGTTGCTCGACATAGGCCTGGGGAGGCACGGGGTCGGCGTCACCGAGGAGGGAAAAGGGAATCAGTTTAGGATTGGAATCCATGAGCAATGATTCTAACTGCTTCTATTGGATGTCATGAGCAAAAGTTGGTTTCATGAATAGAAAAAAAGGCGATACTCAAAACGAACGTCGAGAACACGCAGTCCGGCCACGATAATCTGCAGCCCTAAGCCACCTGAATACCGTCCAGCACCGTTGGACGTGGCAACTTAGTGAGTTTTGCCATCCACACCCCCCGTTTCCACGAACTCGAAGCCGGGTCGCCCGAGACGGATTCTGCGCGAAAAATCGGCAGAGTCACCGGCTTCGCGGGCAGCGGCATTAATGTGGGCGGATTCCTTCAATTCCGGGAACGGCAAGCTGCCCTCGAGGTTGCCTCCTTGGTAGAGCATTTCGTCGCCGCGGCCATTGAGAATCACCCGCCAGTTGTGTAACGAAGTGCCCGGTGGAAGCCGGCCGATATCAGCCATGGAACGGAAAATGACCGTAGTGCAGTTCCGGGTCAGCGCATTGTACCACTTGGGATGAGTCCGGAGTTGATTGGCGCGCTCCAGATACTCGAGGAAAAGCTGACGAGCCCATTCCGGGCTGGCAGTGGTGTGAAAAAGATAGACTTCCTCGCCCTTGCGATAATTGGTGCGAAGCTCGATCAGGTCGCGCTCGTCGGCGAACACGTAAATCAGCTCATACTGGCGGAAAAAGCCGAGAATCGCGGAATAGCCCTCGCCGATTTCTTTGCGTGTCTCGATGGAGACCGCCACGTACTGATCATCTCCAAACCAGAAACTGAGAATCGGGTGGGCGATATAGGGCGAACCCCAATAGGTCATGGCGAGATCGAGGCCACGGATTTGCGACAGGTCCAAGGATTTGGTGAGCCACTCGCAGGTGTAATCGAACTCCGCGCGGTAGTGGCAAAAACGGAAATTGTGCAGCGTCACGTGATCACCCTGAATCTCGGCCCATGGCATTTTGACCACATCGGGCTGCCACGGGCGATCGTTCGAAGGCTTCAGTTGCAGCCACCAAATCAGGACGATCGCGAACGCGGCGCTGCAGATCAGCAGACGCTGCAGGTGAGTCGATGCGCGCGCGGCCAGAAAAATCACCAGCAAAGCATAGGAAATGCCGGCGAGGTGTTTGATCGACGGAAGACGCAAGTCGATATAAAGTGCGGCAGAGGCCCAAAGTGTGAGCAGGACGGCGACGGCGTAAAGGAGGAAGAGTGCCACGGCGCGAAGGATACGGCGCCAACGAGGTTTCGGTGTCGGCAATGGCTCTGGGATGCCGGTATCGTATTGCGGAGGACGTGGGCAGGTCAATAGCGCGAATTGTTTGTGACGTTAGGCGCGACGCAATTTCAGGAACGCAATGCCGGCCAGACCAGCGATCAAGAAAAGAAGTGTGGAAGGTTCAGGCGTGGCGGTCGCCGGCGGTGTTGGCGGTACGACGGGTGGGGGTTGCGGCAAAGGTCCTGAGGGTGGGGGAACGGGCCCAATCGGCGGAACCGGTGGCGTCGGCTGCGGTCCGGTGGATGGCTTGGCAACTGTCAGGCAACAAGGAATGATGGGCAGAAGCGGGTAGCCACCCGAAGGAGCCGTTTGTGGCGTGGGCGCAAGAGCCAGAAGAAATGGAGTGGCACCGTCGGGCCAGACCGGCGGGGCGGGCAGGGCATCGCCAGTGACGGCCGGCGGACGAGGGAAAGTGGGCCGATCGATCACGTCGATCGGCGGTTCGGCAGGCGAAGTGGGGCCCGCAGGAACTTCGGCGATGCGGTTGCCGCAGCGGGTGCGCGCGAAGTGCAAGCCGTCGGTCAAAAGGGTTTCGCCAACGTGCAAGGTGACTTGCTGGCGCGTCCAGTAAATGGTATCGCCGATGCGATACGAAACATGCGCCCGGCGCTCGCTGGTCAAGCGAATCAGTCGCGCTGCCTGGACCTGAAATCCGGCATAGTGCGCGGCAGCGACCGGATCGCGATGAAGAGCCGCTTGCAGGCTCTGCGCGCTGCTGACACCACCAGGAATCACGGAGTATGAATAGACCGGGCCATTTTGGGCGGTGCGCTCGACGGAAGCGGACGAGAAATCCGAATAACTCCAGAAGGATTGCGGAAAGGATGACGCGGAATCGCTCGCCAGCGGAGCTGAAGCGGAGCGAGCCGTGAAACTGTGGAAATAGGCGAAGAAGCCAAGCGCGGCAGCTAGTACTAGAACCATGAAAATGCGAAGTGAAAAGCGCGCTGTGGATTTTCCCTGATTTTTTTGAACGCTGGGCCCGTTGACCATTGCTAATAGAGTGACCCCCGTCACTCTAAATGAATCCCCGTATGACTGATCGTGCACGTAAAATGCCAAACGAAAAAAACTGCAAATTTTGGGGAAAAACGTGCGTTTTCGCCTATCGGAATGGTCAATAGTCCCGAGGCCACTCTTCCACAAATGGGAATTCATTTCCTGTTCATGGAAACCGATCGTTGTGATGCGTGAACGTGCCCGCAGCACAGCACGTCCTGCCTGGCTGTCAATAGGCCACGCGACTAGTTACAGGTTGACTTGGCGGGGAGTGAGTACTACTTAACTTCCCAGGTATCGCCGGCGCCCAACAGTCTGCCCAAATCGCCCGGCCCTTTTTTCTGGATCACTTCTTTGACCTGCTGGTTCATCACGTCTTCGTAACGGGGCAAGTCATCCCAGGAACGCAAAACACCGATGGGGGTAGGGAACCCTGGGCGGCCTTCCATGTGCGAGAGCAAGAACGCGTAGGAGGGACGGGGGTGATGAGCATCGTGCACGACGAGATCGGATTCGGAAATGCCGTTGCCCAGTTGGACGACTTCGATGTCGCCGTCGGACTTGCGGCGGATGCCCTTGTCGCGATTCTTGCCGAACACCAGCGGCTTGCCGTGCTCGAGCTGCAAGACGTGTTCGCTCCGAGCATCTTTCTCGGTCAAGCCGATCCACGCGCCGTCGTTGAAGATATTGCAATTTTGCAGAATTTCGATGAAGGCGGAGCCTTTGTGAGCGGCGGCGGCCTTCAGGGTTTCTTTCAAGTGCGCCTGGAAAATATCCACGGAGCGCGCGACGAAGGTGGCTTCCGCACCAATGGCCAAAGAGATGGGATTGAAGGGCCGGTCGGGCGAGCCGAACGGCGTCGATTTGGTGACTTTGTGGAACTCGGAAGTCGGCGAGTATTGCCCCTTGGTCAAGCCATAGATGCGGTTGTTGAATAGCAGCACCTTGATGCCGACGTTGCGGCGCAGCATGTGAATGGTGTGATTGCCACCGATGGCCAGTGAATCGCCGTCGCCGGTGGCCACCCAGACCTCCAGTTCCGGATGGGCAATCTTGATTCCGGAAGCCACGGCAGGAGCGCGGCCATGGATGCTGTGGAAGCCGTAGGTGTTCATGTAATACGGAAAGCGGCTGGAGCAGCCGATGCCGGACACCACCACGAAGTTTTCGCGCGCGACGCCGAGCTCAGGAAATACCGACTGAACGGCCGAGAGGATGGCGTAGTCGCCGCAACCCGGACACCAGCGTACTTCCTGGTCGGTCTGAAAATCTTTTTTGGTGAGTGGCGGAAGAGCAGTCGTGGTCATGGCGATCTCCTAGAGCCCCAGCATTTCTTCGATTTTCTGATCGAGTTCGGATTGTTTGAAAGGGCGGCCCTGGATTTTGTTGAGGCCGACGGCGTTGACGAGATATTTGGCCCGGAGAACCCAAAGCAGTTGCCCCATGTTGAGTTCGGGCACCAAAACCTGCTTGTAGCGCTTGAGGATATCGCCGAGATTGGCGGGCAGAGGATTCAAGTAGCGCAGATGCAGGTGGCCCAGTTTGCGGCCCTTGTTGCGCTGCCCCTTGACGGCTTGGGTGATGGAACCGTAGGTGGAGCCCCAGGAGACGATCAGCAAATCGCCTTCGGGATCGCCAGTGGGCAAAACGTTGGGCACGTCTTGGACAACGGCTTCAACCTTGGCGGCGCGGATGCGCACCATATTTTCGTGGTTTAGCGGCTCATAGTTCACGTTGCCGGTGACGTCTTGTTTCTCCAGGCCACCGATGCGGTGCTCCAAGCCGGGCGTGCCGGGAACTGCCCAAGGACGCGCCAACGTGTCAGGATTGCGCCGGTAAGGCTGGAAGTCCTCGGCCTTCGTGGTGAATTGCACGGGAACCGACGGAATTTCGTCGAGGCTTGGAATACGCCACGGCTCTGCGCCATTCGCCAGGTAGCCGTCGGACAGCACGATCACCGGCACCATGTACTTCAAAGCGATGCGGCTGGCTTCCACGGCAATCCAGAAGCAATCGGCCGGCGAGGAGGCGGCGAGCACCGGGATGGGAGCTTCCGAGTTGCGACCGAAAAGTGCCTGTAGCAAGTCCGCTTGTTCGGTCTTGGTCGGAAGACCGGTGGATGGGCCGCCACGCTGAATGTCGCAAATGACCAAGGGAAGCTCGGTCATGACGGCGAGGCCGAGCGCTTCCGTTTTCAGCGCCATGCCTGGGCCAGAGGTTGTGGTGATCGCCAGGGCGCCAGCGTAAGAAGCGCCGATGGACGAAGTGATCGCGGCGATTTCGTCCTCGGCCTGGAAGGTGAGCACGCCGAAATCCTTGTATTGCGAAAGTTCGTGGAGGATGTCGGACGCCGGGGTAATGGGATAGCTGCCCAAGAACAGCTTCAATCCGGACTTTTGCGCAGCGGCGACAAAGCCAAGTGCAAGCGCCTGGTTGCCGCTCAAGTTGCGATATAGGCCCGGACTCAACTGCGCCGGAGGAATTTCGTAGCTGGTCTGAAACGCTTCGGTGGCTTCGCAGTAAGAATAGCCAGCTTTGAGCGCTAGCTTGTTGGCTTCGACGTACAGCGGCTTTTTCTTGAACTTGTCCTCGATCCAGCGAACCGTGGACTCCATGGAGCGGTTGTAGAGCCAGTAGCACATGCCCAGAGCAAAAAAGTTCTTACAACGGTCCATGGACTTGGCATCGAGCCCGAGATGCTGCAGCGCAGCGCGCGTCAGCCGCTGCAACTCCACGGGGAACACGCGGAACTTGTCCAGCGAGTGGTCCTCCATGGGATTGCTGGTGAGATGCGCCTTGCGCAAGTCCGCTTCCTTGAAGCTGTCGGAATTGATGATCAGAATGCCGCTGGATTTCAGGTCGCCGATATTCACCTTAAGCGCCGCGGGATTCATGGCAATCAACACGTCGACAGCGTCGCCGGGGGTGTGCACTTCGCCTGAAGAAAAATTCAACTGGAAACCGCTGACGCCCGGCACGGTGCCCGCAGGGGCGCGAATTTCCGCCGGGTAGTCGGGGAACGTGGCGATGTCATTTCCATAAAGGGCCACCGTATTTGTGAATTGGCTTCCGGTGACCTGCATGCCGTCGCCGGAATCTCCGGCGAAGCGGATCACTGCCTGTTCGATTACTTCGCGCTTGGTCTTACCAGCAGGAACTTCCGTAAGTGTGGACATCTTACTTATTCAAACCCCCCGTCGTGTGGCAACTCCTCACCGGTGAGCAGAGGAGAGCAGCCCGCGAGCGCGGCGGTGCGCGGAATGGAAGATAGAGCGCGCCGGTCGCGTGGGGCTAACAGGCTAAGAATAGCATAGGGGGAAAGGGGAAATGGAAGGTAACAGGGAAGTTAGCGGGAGAGTATAAGAAAAGAAAGGTGAACCTGTGTGACAGAGAGCACAGACGGGTATTGGAATTTCTACGGCCGACCGGTCCATTGGTCACGTTGAACTTGTGACCGCCGTTGCCGTTTCCCGTTTTTCTTTCGGCCCCACTCCAAACTGCGCTCTCACGCTCTTCATGCGGAACAGGAACAGCCACCACACGCTGCTGGGCATCAGCAGTATGAGCATGGAGATGGCGATGAGTTGCTTCATGGACTCCAGTGGGAAGACAAAGCGATCGGGAATGACGAAAGTTTCAAACGGGCGAAAGGCGATCCATGCGAGACAAAATGCCAGCGTAAGCGAGGCCCAAAGGAGCGCAGAGATCCGGGCCCATGGACGCAATTGGAACAGGCCGATGCCGGTGCGAATGCCTAAGGCGATCACTGCCGGAGGAACCGTTGCGATCAGGAGGAACGCTACGGGTTGCAATTCGTACAGATGACGGCCGTGTTCGTCGGCGGGAGTGTTGAGAAGCGCTAGGACGAAATAGCTCCAAAGCAGGAAGGCGCTGCTGCAACCCAACAGGGTTAACGAGGCCGCAGCGGTAACCGCCGCGGAACGAGGATGCGCGCTAGCCATGCTGACACAATGACAGCAGAGGCAGCCCAGAGTGAATAGTACGAGTCGAATAGTACGAAGCGCACGAAATGAGGATGCAGTGAAAAACATTTCTTGACGTTCGCTTTCTTTTCGCCTAAAGTGGGGCTTGCTCTGGGTGCAGCGCTGTTTCCCCGGCGGTGTTGCAATGCGGCAGCAGAAAGCGGAGGCTTTCATGGCACTCACCAAGCGGCAGAAAGAAGTTCTGGATTATCTCGTCGCGTTTGAAACCCGCCACGGATACGCGCCCAGTTTTGAAGAAATCGGCAAAGGATTGAAGCTGACCTCGCTGGCTACCGTGCACAAGCACATCAGCACGCTGGAAAAGAAGGGCTTCATTCGCCGAGGATATAACCAGAGCCGCTCGATTGAGATTGTGCAGTTGCCAAAGACCCCGAAGGAACAAGTGATCGAGCGGCGCGTGCAGGAATTGCCGCTGGTGGGGCGCATCGCCGCTGGCCGGCCTCTCGAAGCCGTGGAAGAACGCGAGACCATTTCGCTGGGCGATTTTGCGCGTGGCGGGAATTCCTTCGTCCTGCAGGTGAAGGGCAATTCCATGATTGAGGATCACATCATGGACGGCGATTTTGTGGTCTGCGAACAGACCCAAGTGGCCAATGCCGGGGATATTGTGGTGGCGCTGGTGGCCGATGAAGAAGCCACGCTGAAGAGGTTTTATCGCGAAGGGGCCGGGAAAATTCGGCTCCAGCCCGCGAATTCGGAAATGGCCCCAATCGTTCTGCCCGCCAGTGACGTGAAGGTGCAGGGCCGGGTCATCGGCGTGCTCCGGAAATACTGAGCGGCGGCGGTAGCTGGCTCTAAATACGCGAATTTTCTTGTTCCTTACGCTTTATTGGCTCCGTCTAACCATTTGAGGTAAACTTCCCGCTCTGCTCAGCATCCATTATTTGTTCCTGTGGGACGTTGGAGGTTAGACGTGGCTCCCGCCGTGGAAAATGTACTGGTCTTTGCCGCCGATGCGACTGTCCGTGAGTCTTTGCGGGCACTGCTGGAGGGCGCCGGCTACGCGGTGACGCTGGCGGACTCGCCGGACCATGCGGTGAACGCCGTCCGTAATAGTGAAGTCGCCCAAGTGGTTGCGGTATTAGACGGAATGGCGGAAGCGGCGGTGCCGGGGCTGTTCGCGCTGCTGCAGGCGGCCAATGCTAATGAAAAACCGCGCGTGCTTTTTCTGAGCCGTGTGGATTCCGCGCAACGGGCGGCCTGGCTCGATCAGGGAGTGGATGACGTTCTGTCGATTCCGTGGGACGACAAGGAACTCTTGGCGAGGGTGCGCACGCAGATTCGCCACAAACGCACCGTCGGTGACTTGGAACGGAGGCTACGTAACGCCGAAGAGGTGTACCAGGCATCGCAGACGGCGTTCCAAGCGCTGGCGGTCACCGAGAAGATGACGCGGGACGCCTTTTCTCTGGAGCGCGTTCTTAAGTTTGGCGTGGGAGCCTTGTTGGGTCTGGCGGTGGTCATTGCCGGCATCTTCTTCGTTTTCTCCCACAAAGCCGAGAAAGAGTCCAAGCGCGCCTACGGCATCATTTCTCAATTGGAGCACAACGCCCAGAATGAGCAGCAATTGCTGGCAGCTACGCGGCGTTTGCGCGATGACCCAAACAACGCCGACCTGCTGCAGCAGAAGGAGCAGTTGCAACAGCAAACCGACGAACTACGCAAAAGGCTCGCGGCTCCCGATGGCGCGGATGTGGCCGCGTTGAAGCATCAATTGGAGGAAACGACCGGCCGGCTGAATAAGCTGGAGGGCAGTTCCCAGGCGGCGGAGGGAGTGATTCGCGAGTACGCGCCGAGCGTGTGTTTGCTGCATGTTTCCGTGGCGTTCAACGAGAAGGATTCGGGACAGCGTTTGCGCTATGGCGGCATCGATAGCGATGGATCTCCGTTGAAGGACAGTGACGGGAACACCGTTTACACCACCTCGGGCCGCGGTCCCGAAGTGCGCGCCGACTTTTTCGGTAGTGGGTTTATCGCCGGGGAAGGAAAGATTCTTACCAACCATCACGTGGTGCAGCCGTGGTGGGAAAATAATGAGCTGAACGACGCGATCAAACAAGGCTTGCAACCCGTGATTGCGGACATGACTGCGTACTTCCCGGGAACGGCCAATGGTATTCCCGTGGGGATTTCGCAGATTTCGCAAGACGCGGACCTCGCGCTGGTGCACGGAGATTTGTCGGCGCTGCGCCGCCCGATTCTGAAGATCGACGCGCGAAAAGAGGCGGCGATCAGCGGCGAGGCACTGATCAGCTTGGGATATGCCACGGGGATCGAGGCGATTTTGGCGCGTGCCGGAGACGAAACTGTTAAGGACATCGTCAAGGTAAGTGGCGGCGACCCCAAGTTGGTGCTGGACGAGTTGGCGAGACGAAAGTTGATCCGGCCGCTGGTGACGCAAGGGCATGTGGGCGACGTGCTGGAAGACAAGATCGTGTATGACGCGCAGACAACTTCGGGTGGGTCCGGCGGGCCGCTGCTGAACGGTGAGGGCGGAGTGATTGGCGTGACCTATGCGATTGTGAAGGGCTTTGGCGGGTCGAATTTCGGCGTGCCGATTCGCTTCGCTTCCCCCTTGTTGAAACACTGATTGCGAGTGCGTTTCGGATGTTCTTGCACTGATAGTCTGAGTGATTCATTTTCCTTATGCCATAAATCAGAATTATTGAGCCTGCGTGTTTTGCGGCGAATCATTGTAGAATTTTGGTTTGCCCTTACGTGATGGACTGACGCTGACGCATGAAGAAAACTCGACCGATCCGGAAGCTACTCGCCGCCAACCGCAGTGAGATCGCCATACGCATTTTTCGCGCAGCAAACGAATTGGGTTTGCGCACCGTAGCGATTTATTCCCAAGAAGACCGCCTGGCGCTGCATCGCTTCAAGGCCGACGAAGCCTACCAGGTCGGCGCCGGCAAAGGGCCGGTGGAAGCGTATCTGGATATTCCCGGCCTCATCGCCATAGCGAAAGCGCATGAGGTGGATGCCATCCATCCCGGCTATGGCTTTCTTTCCGAAAATCCCGCGCTGGCGCGCGCCTGTGCGAAAGCGGGCATCGCGTTTGTAGGACCTACGCCGGAGCTACTCGAGTTATTGGGAGACAAAACGGCAGCGCGGCGGTTGGCTGCGGCCGCGGGTGTCTCCGTGCTGCCGGGCACGGAAAATCCGGTCACCTCACCAGAGGAAGCACAGAAAATCGCGGCGGAGATAGGGTTTCCGGTCATCGTAAAAGCGGCCATGGGCGGTGGCGGCCGGGGTATGCGGGTGGTGCACGATCCGGCGCAGCTTGCGGCGCGACTCGAAGAAGCGCAAGGCGAAGCCAAATCGACATTCGGCGATGCGTCGGTTTTCCTGGAGAAGTTTTTGCCGCGCGCCCGGCACATTGAAGTGCAGATTCTGGCCGACGAACATGGCAACCTGCTGCACCTGTACGAGCGCGATTGCTCGGTGCAGCGGCGGCACCAGAAAGTGGTGGAGGTGGCGCCTGCGTTGAATCTGCCGGACCGCGTGCGTGCGGAAATTTGCGATGCGGCACTAAAAATTGCGCGGGAAGCAAATTATCGCAATGCGGGCACGGCGGAGTTTCTCTACGACGTAGATGCGCAGAAATGGTATTTCATCGAGGTGAATCCGCGCATTCAGGTGGAACATACGGTGACGGAAGTGGTCACCGGCATTGATATTGTGCGCGCGCAGATTCTGGTGGCGCAGGGACACAAACTGCACGAAGAGCCGCTCTCGCTGCCGCAACAGGATCGGATTCCGTTGTATGGCGCCGCGCTGCAATGCCGGGTCACCACAGAAGACCCCGAGAAAAATTTTGCGCCGGATTACGGACGTATTTCCACATATCGATCGCCGGCAGGCTTTGGCATTCGCCTGGATGGCGGCACCGCCTACGCTGGCGCGCTGTTGGCTGCTTATTACGATTCGCTGCTAGTGAAAGTGACCGCCTGGGGCATCCACCTTCCGGAAGCTTGCCAGCGCATGGACCGGGCGTTGCGCGAATTTCGCATCCGCGGCGTAAAAACGAATATTCCCTTCCTGGAAAATGTGGTGAATCATCCGCGTTTTCGCGCGAGCGAAGTCACCACGTCGTTTCTGGATGATTCGCCGGAACTGTTTCGATTCACGGGGCGCGCCGACCGGGCCACCAAGCTGCTCTCTTATCTCGGGGACGTTGTCCTCAATGGCAATCCCGAAGTAAAAGGAAAGACAAGCCCGGCTTCCGTGGAAAAGGCGCCCCTGCCTGCCGTGCCGAACATTGCGCCACCGGCAGGCACTCGCCAGTTGTTGCAGAAACTGGGGCCGAAAAAATTCGCGGCTTGGGCGCGCAAAGAGAAGCGCCTGCTGCTGACGGACACGACGTTTCGCGATGCGCACCAATCGTTGATGGCCACGCGAGTACGAAGCTACGACATTTTGACCACGGCGGATGCGGTGGCGAGACGGCTGCCGGATCTCTTCAGCCTGGAGATGTGGGGCGGCGCCACCTTCGACACATCGATGCGTTTTCTGCACGAAGATCCGTGGCAGCGGCTGCGCGAACTTCGCACGCGTATACCGAATATTTGTTTTCAGATGCTGTTGCGCGGCGCCAATGCCGTGGGCTACACCTCCTATCCCGATAATGTGATCATCGATTTCGTGCGCGAAGCTTATGAGCAGGGAATTGATATTTTCCGCATTTTCGATTCGCTGAATTCCATCGAGAATATGCGGGTTTCCATCGACGCGGTACTGGCGACCGGGGCCGTGTGCGAGCCGGCCATCTGCTATACAGGCGACCTTTTCGACAAACGGCGGCCGAAGTATTCGTTGAGCTATTACGTGAAGATGGCCAAGCGACTGGAAAAGCTAGGCGCGCATTTCCTGGCGATCAAGGATATGGCTGGGCTGTGCCGGCCCTACGCCGCTTATGCGCTGGTAAAGGCGTTGCGCGAAGAAATCGGCATACCGATACACTTTCACACCCACGACACCAGCGGCATCAACTCTGCTTCGTTGTTAAAAGCCGCGGATGCGGGTGTGGACGTGGCTGACGGCGCGTTGGCTTCGATGAGCGGGGGCACCAGCCAGCCCAATCTCAATTCCGTGGTGGAAGCGCTGGCGAACACGCCACGGGACTCGCAACTGGACATCGACGCGTTGAACGAGTGCTCGGACTTCTGGGAGGTCGTGCGGACCTACTATTTGCCGTTCGATTCCGGACCAAAATCCGGATCGGCGCGATTATACGAACACGAGATTCCCGGTGGGCAATTTACGAATCTGCGTGAGCAAGCCGCGGCCATGGGTTTGGGCCACCGTTGGCGCGAAGTGGAAAAAACATACGCTGAAGTGAATCAACTGTTTGGGGACATCGTGAAGGTCACGCCGTCGAGCAAAGTGGTCGGGGATATGGCACTGTTTCTGCTGGCCAACGAAATAAAGCCCGCGGATTTGTTGAGGCTCGACGAACATCACGACGTCTCGCTACCCAATTCGGTCGTGGAGATGTTTTCGGGTGCTCTGGGTGTGCCTCCTGGCGGTTGGCCGAAAAAATTACAGCGCATTATTTTGCGCGGGCAAACGCCGCTCAAAGGCAGGCCCGGGGCCAGCTTGCCGGCGGTGAATTTCGAGGAAGCGCAGGCGGAGCTGGAAAAGAAGGTAGCGCACCCGGTACAGCGCGACGCGCTTTTGAGTTACTTGCTGTATCCCGAGGTGTACCTGAAGTACAACGCATTTCGCCAGGCCTATTCCGATGTGAGCGTGTTGCCGACTCCGGCCTTCTTTTATGGGTTGAAACCTGGCGAAGAGATTACCATTGACATCGAACATGGCAAGACGATGATCGTGAAGTTCCTGACCATCAGCGAGGCGCATCCCGACGGCACGCGTACGTTGTTCTTCGAGTTGAATGGCCAGCCGCGCGAAGTGAATGTGCGCGATCGCTCGCTGCGCGTGGTGGAACGCAGCCATCCGAAAGCGGACGCAGCGGATCCAGGGCACGTGGGAGCGCCTACAGCAGGCTTGATCAGCAGCATTGCAGTGCAAGCGAATCACCCGGTCGAGCGCGGTGCGAAACTGCTGACCCTGGAAGCCATGAAGATGCAATCGAATATTTATGCGCCGGTGAGCGGAAAGATCAGCAAGTTGCTGGTCACGCCGGGGCAGCATGTGGAAGCCAAAGATTTGCTGGTCGTCATCGCTCCGTGAGCAACCCCAACCTGATCAAGCACGAACAGTTTGCCTCGCGATTCCTGCGCAACCAGCGGGACCTGATCGTGTACCTCCCGCCCGGTTACGACGAGCAACCGCTGCGGCGCTTCCCGGTGCTGTATCTCCACGACGGCCAGAATCTTTTCGATGGCGCGACTTCGTTTATTCCCGGCATGGACTGGCACGTGGGGCAGACCGCGGATCAATGGATCTACGAGGGCCGTGTCGAGCCGCTGATCATCGTGGGCATTTACAACGCCGGGAAACAACGGCTGGGCGAATATACTCCGACGCGCGCGCCAAAGCTGGGTGGGGGCGGCGCCAATCGCTACGCCAAATTCTTGCTGCAAGAGGTGCGGCCGTTCGTAAACACAAAATATCGCGCACAAGACGGAGCGGAGAACACCGGAATTGGCGGGTCCTCGTTGGGCGGGCTGGTGTCGTTGTACGTGGGCCTGCGCCAACCGAAAATTTTCGGAAAAATTGCGGCGCTGTCTCCTTCAGTTTGGTGGAATGGGCGCGTCATTCTGAAGTTCGCATCCGCCGCACGGGTGCAGCCGCTGCCGCGCATCTGGCTGGATATTGGCACGCGCGAGGGGCCGCGCATCGTGGACGATGTGGAGCGCTTCCGAGACGTGTTGGTGGGCAAGGGCTGGCAACCTGATCAGAATTTGCACTACGAGCGCATCGAGGGCGCGGAGCATAACGAAGCCGCCTGGGCTCAGCGCGTCGGCCCCTTTCTGCAATTCCTCTTTCCGGCGCCGTAACCTTACCAGATTATGCTCAGCGGCTTGTAGAGACGGAACTGCTGGTCACAGGTGACCACGGGGATGCCTTCGGTCAACGCCTGCGCAATGATTTGGCGATCAAAAGGATCGCGATGATGCATGGGCAGGCGAAACAAACCGAGAGCATGTTGGGGGGTGAAGGACAGCAGACGCAACTGGAGGTCTGCAATACCTTGCAGCACATCTTCCCTCGAAAATGTAAGCTTGCCAGCTGCCGTCTTCGTCGCAATTTCCGTCAGGGAAATCGCACTGAGCTCTCGAACATCTCCCAAAGTTTGCAGGATTTGTGAAGCTTTTGGAGACAGACGATCAGGAGACTGAACCGCTAGAATGAACGCGACGGTATCGAGCAGCACCCGCACTCAGTAACGTCCTTCGATGAAGGCGTCGACTTCCTCGTCGGTCATGGGTTTCCACCAGGCGGGGTCGTGGATAATGACTTTGTTCTTAAGAGTACCCAGTTTGGGCTTTTTCTGGGTGGACGCGCTGGTACGCACAAGATCGACCACCGGCTTGCCGCGGCGGCAAATGGTGATGCGCTCCCCGTTTTCAGCGGCTTTGATCAGTTCGGGGAGCTTATTCTTGGCGTCTGCTACGCTTACTTTCATAGCATGATTATAGCTATCTTACATAGCTATGTCAATCGAGGGCCGATTGCCGGACAAATCCCGAGCAGTGCGTATATAATCCGCGCAGGGTTGGACGTCCAAGGATGCAAAATGACGGCAGCGGGCAGGCCCATCACGATTTTGTGTGTGTCGTCGTACGAAAAAGGCCAGGAATTCCTGCGCACTTGCAAGAACCTGGGCTGTACCGTGTTCCTGCTTACGGTCGAGAAATTGCGCAATGCGGATTGGCCGCGCGAGTCGATCGATGAAATGTTCTTCATGCCGGACGAGTTGGCGCTCACGGACCTGCTGCATGCCGTCAGCTACGCGGCACGCACGCGCCACATCGATCGGGTAGTGGCGCTAGACGAATTCGACATGGAAAATGTGGCCGCGATCCGGGAACACCTGCGGCTCCCGGGCATTGGCCTGACCACGATTCGCTATTTTCGAGACAAACTGGCCATGCGGGCGCAGGCCCGCGAATCCGGTATCCTGGTTCCCGAGTACATCCAGGTCCTGAATTACGACGATCTGCGCGAGTTTATGGGCTACGTGGCTCCGCCCTGGTTGCTGAAGCCGCGTTCGCAAGCGTCCGGCATAGGCATGAGGAAAATACAGTCGCCCGAGGAGTTGTGGCCGTGGCTCGATCAGCTGGGCGACCGGCAATCGGAGTACCTGCTCGAGCAGTTTATTCCCGGCAGTGTTTTTCACGTGGACGGCGTTGTCTCCGACCGCGCGGTGCTGTTCGCTGAAGCGCACACGTATGGAGCACCGCCGCTCGACGTGTCGCATCAAGGCGGTGTATTCACCACGCGCACCATGGCTCGGGATTCCGCGGATGCGTTGACGCTGAAAGAAATCAACAACAAGCTGATCAGAGAACTGGGGCTGGTGCGTGGCGTCACCCACGCGGAATTCCTGAAGGCGCATAGCGATAATCGCTTCTACTTTTTGGAAGTGGCTGCGCGCGTCGGTGGCGCCTACATTTCCAACATGGTGGAAACCGCCACGGGCATCAACTTATGGCGGGAATGGGCGCATCTGGAAGTGGCCGCCGGAAAAATGCCGTACCAGTTGCCGCAAGCGCGCGAGGATTATGCCGGAGTGATCATATCGCTGGCGCGGCAGCAGGAACCCGATACCTCCGCCTACAATGATCCAGAAATTGTCGAGAGAATTAAGAAATATCACCACGCGGGGTTTGTGTTGAAGTCGTCCTCAGCCGAACGCATCGAAACGCTGCTGGGCTCATATGCGGACCGGTTTGCCAATGATTTCCTGTCGCGCGAACCGGTTCCCAACAAACCCTCGTCGTAACAGAAATGGCAAGGGGTGGCGCGCCCGAGATCTCTACTTCCGCCAGTGTTATTCCACAGCGATCTTTGTGCCGTGAGTGCTCGGCTTGGACAGATGCTCGATGCGGCTGTCGATGATGGCGCGAATGCCCTTCAGGAATTCAATGCGCGAATTATTGAAATGGTCGCGCACTTCCGGCGGTACACCGAACGCCTTTTGAAGATTGTCGATCACTTCGCGGCACACGCAGCGTTCGTACTGGGCAGATGGACTTCCGCCTTGTTTGACTTCGGCTTCGCTCATGGTGCCTCCTTCATTTCTACGGTAAGAATGCGATTTTCCAGCCGGGCCCGTGCTGGCACCAACATGGCCATGGAGCGCGGCAAACCGATGTGGCGGCGCAGCGTGCCGATTTCGACCACCAATTCGTCGCCCTTTTTGAACAGGCCAACTTCGCCCTTGGTGGCAAACGGCAAGCGCAGCCGCACCTCGTACAATCCGTCGCGCTTCACAAACGTATAAGGTTTCTCCGTTTGCGTGACCGCGGATGGATCTTCCCCCTCAGCATACAGCACCTTGGCCAGATCCCCCAGCCGTTCTTGGCCCAGGACTTCGTGGGCGAACAGCGGGACACGACGGACCGGAACCGGCGCGAAATACTCTTCCAGTTCGCGCAAAACGTGCTCCTGCGAAGTATGCCATTCGTTGAACCAGGTGTCTTTCACCTCCAGGGGAAGCACGCGATTGACGATCACCGTGTCGACAGTCAGCCCATGCAAGGAAAAGTAGACAAAGGCTCGTTGCGTTTCGCGCAACACCATCTTTTCGGGGTTGGTGACCAGCCGGACCGAAGTGAGCTGCGGATCTTCCAGCAGTTCGTCGACGCCTTCGAGCTTTTCGAACAGGTCGCGAATATTGGCGAAGTAACTGTCCGTGGGAAGTTCGAAGGGGGCCACACGGTTGGCGATCGGGCGCACGGCCTTCAGCAAAGTCCGCTGGAAAGGGAAGATGTGCTTCATATACCAGTCCAGCGTCGTGGGCATGCTGATGAAACGCATGGACTCGGCGGTGGGCGCGGCATCCAGCACAATCACGTCGTAGCGATTTTCGCGGCGATACTCGTTGATGTACATCATGGCGCTGAGTTCTTCCATGCCCGGAAGAATGGCCAGCTCTTCGGCTTCCACGTCACTAATGCCGGTGGTACGCAGCACGGAAATGACGTAGGCGGAGATTTGCTGCCAGTGGCGTTTAACTTCCTTCTGAATGTTCAGTTCGAAAATCGAGAGGCCGTCGCGAATGGGCAGGGGATCGGAGGTGTGGGTGTGAAACAGCTCAAGGTCCAAGTCGAACGAGTCGGCGAGGCTATGCGCGGGGTCGATGCTCATCACCAGGGTGCGGTGGCCGAGTTCCGCCAACCGCACACCTGTGGCTGCCGCCAGGCTGGTCTTCCCCACGCCGCCTTTACCGCTAAACAGTAAAATGCGCATGCACCTATTCTATACGCGACCCGCACGCACAAGGTTACGGTGGATCATGTAGGCGACCTGCGGGGCGGCCTCACCATAGCTGACGACGATGACACAGACGAATTAGCCACCTTTCACGTCTATACGGGTGGCAGCGTGAGCGCGTAAAGGTCTAAGGCGATGGGGAGAGAGGCGGGGATGCCCATGACCGAGCAGAAGCAGCGGTGCCACCGGGTGTTTGCCTGGGTTGCGTTTGCAGTCGCGCTCCTCGTTTATCCCTTAGCGCTTCTGCATTACATCCAAGCCAACTCGTCTACTTTCGATGAAGGAATGCACATCGCGGCCGGTCACCGCTATTGGGAATGTGGCGACTATGGCATCAATCCGGAGCACCCGCCTCTTTTAAAGCTGATGGCTGCCGCGCCCATGCGGGCCTGGTCGTTCGATGTTTACACCGCCCCGTGTGGTGCTGCGGTCACGAACAATATGCAGTTGATCGGTACGGGGTATCGCTTGATGAATGGTCCGTTGGCCGATGAAATTCTGGACAAAGCACGAAAAATGGCGATGCTCTTTCCCATTCTGCTATTAGTGGTGGTGTTTTTTGCGACCAGGGCATGGTTTGGACCACTGGCAGCAGGATGCGCCGCGATCCTCACGATTTTTGAGCCGAATCTGACCGCGCACGGTCCGTTGGTCACGACCGACATGGCGGTGGCGGCACTGACTTTCGCTGCGGTGTTTTGTGCTGACCGTTATTTGCGTCAGCCGTCGTTAGGAAGATTGCTGTTGCTCGGTGTTGTACTGGGGCTGGCGCTCGCTTCAAAACACACGGCAGTATTTGTACCGCTGGTGCTGCTGCTGCAATTTGCCGGGCACGATTGGCTGCAGCGCTCCGAAGCGCCGGTGCGGTCACTTTGGCGGCTGTTCGCTGCTTGGGGCACGGCGTGTGTGATTGCGATTGTCGTGCTGTGGGGCACCTATCAATTCCGCTACTCCGCATTGCCGTTACACGCCCAGGCGTTTGAGATCGCGAAGTCGCTCGAAGAGAGCGGTCAGTCCGACACGCTGTTCGGTCACGCCATCGGCACCATCGCGCACTTCCATCTTCTGCCGGAATCGTATGTTGCAGGTTTGCAGTATGTGGTGCAGAACAGCGTACGCGCCTCGTACATCTTTGGCGCGCGGCATGACACCGGTGTCTGGTACTACTTTCCGGTGACCATTCTGGCGAAGACGCCTCTCACGATTCTCCTCTTCTTTGTTCTGGCGCTGGCCACACCGGCATTGTGGCGGAAACACAGAGAGCCCATGGTGATGGCGCTCATCCCTATTACGGTGTTTCTGTTGTCGGCGATGAGCAGCAAAATCAATCTCGGCGTACGGCACATCCTGCCGATCTATCCATTCTTGATTGTGCTGGCCGCCGCGGCCATGGGCCATTATGCGGCGCGGTGCAAACTCGCTGCCGCCGCATGTGCTGCGTTGCTCGTTTTTCAAGCGGCATCCTACACACATAGCTATCCCAACGAAATGGCCTATGCCAACGAAGCATGGGGCGGCCCGCGAAACCTATATAAGTACCTGGGCGATTCGAATGTGGATTGGGGGCAGGCGCTTTATCGTGTGCAAGAGTATGTGGCGGGACACAAGGTAAATGACTGCTGGATCGCCTGGTTTGGCGCGCGAAAACCCGCCAACAACGCGATGCCGTGCCGTTTGCTCGCGGGTCCCGGTTATGTCGAAGCGGTGCAGCCGGAATTGGAGCCAGTCCTTCCGAATAAATTTTCCGGGACAATTTTCATTAGCAACACGTTAGTTGACTACGATCTGTATCCTTATCTTTATTTCATGCAGCGCTCGCCCGACGACGTGATTGATGGAAGCATTCTCGTTTATCACGGTGACTTCGACCTGCCAGAAATAGCGGCGGCGCGCCGAGTTAACCGTGGCTGGTGGTACTTAAATCACCAGCAAGCTGCGCTGGCGGTCGCGGAGTTCGCCGCTGCAGAACCCTACAAGAATGCCCGCGGCGATGGGCTTTCACTTTATGGTTGGGCACTGGAGGCGGCCGGCCAGCCGGAGCAGGCTCGCGAGAAATACGCGGAGGCTGCCGCGGCGTTTGCCGGTAAACCCGCGGATGCGCAGTGGCGCAAGGCCGCGCTGGCGCGTGTCGCGGCGTTAACGAAACGTAATTATTAATTCTGCAGACTATATTTTGTTGCACACCGGCGGCATGCCTTTTTCGCCTGCGCTTCTCCCCGCCCCTTTGGTACAGGGAACGACCCTGCCCTTGAGTCTAGTTACCTTCACGCAGGAAATTGCATTATTTTAGGTTGATACGCGAACCACCGCGGACTATTGTTTGCTTACCCCGGGCCGGAAATCTGCGTGGGGTGTGTTGTCCCTGGGAGGACCGATGTGGGGGAACAAAAAACCGGATACGCCGCAACCAGCGCAGCCGGAGCCAAAAAATATTCCAGTGAATCCGCTGCCGCCAGCTAAACCCGCTGCGGCAACTTGGGAGGGAACTACCGCAATGAGTACCGATGCTATGCGTCCGTTAGGAGCCACCGCCGACCGTTCTACCGCTCGCCTTGGCCCCAGTTTGCACGTGAAAGGTGAAATTTCCGGGAACGAAGATCTGGTGATTGAGGGCTCGGTGGAAGGATTGGTTCAACTGGACGAGCGCAAACTGACCGTGGGCGCCACCGCCAAGTTGACCGCCGATGTGATCGCTCGCGAAGTGGTGGTCTATGGCAACGTGAAAGGAAATTTGCGCGCCAAGGACCGCATCGAGATTAAGAAGGACGGCTCCGTCAACGGCGATCTTACGACCGCCCGCATCATGATCGAAGACGGCGCGTACTTTAAGGGCTCCATCGAAATCGACAAGAGCGGCGAGAAAGAATCCGGTGGTGGTTCGTTCGCGCGCAGCAGCGCAGCCCCAGCCGGCGTCGGCCCGAAGACCATTTAGAAGATTGTTTGACGCGTAGTCTGTTCTCCCATGCGGCGCCTCGACTCCCTCGGGGCGCCGTTAATTTTGTAGCTCTGTTGCGGTTCGAGTATTTAATATCTTGACAAGTACCGCTTCTATAGTTATTTTGGCGCTATAGTTTTTCCGCCCGGTTCCACTGGAACGAGGCCGGTATCCGCCCACCGGCCTCGTTGGCTTGCAAAACCGGGTCTCCTGACGGAGTTGCGCCATGCGGCGTGGTTACCGCAGTGCCCAGTTGTTCTTCTTCGCCCTTCCCATATTCATCGCGGCTTGTGGAGGAGGCGGAGAAACCGGTGGGGTTCAGCCACCTCCTCCCACGCCCGATTTTTCGATTAACGTTTCTGCGAGTTCGGTCAGCGTCACGCAAGGCAGCACCAGCGCTCCAATCAACGTATCCATCACGCCGCAAAATAGTTTCGCGGGCAGCGTCCAGGTGTCTATCACCGGTTTGCCTGCCGGCGTTGCCAGCAATCCTACCAGTCCCTTTCCGGTTACTGCTGGGCAAAGCGTGGAGGTATTGTTTGGAGCCGCTTCGAATGCGCAAACGGGCCAATTCAACCTGACGGCGCAAGGCACCAGCGGAACGCTGTCGCACTCGGAAAGTCTCTCGCTGGCGATTCAAGCGATGCCACCAAGCAATCTATCGCGCACGCGCTTCGTCGAAAGCGATTTCGTGACCGCAGTCGATACCCCCTCGGGACAACCACATCGTCGCCATATCGTCTACGACGCCACCAATCAACGTTTCTACGTGGCGAATCTCGCGATGAATCGCGTGGAGGTTTTTTCTGCCGGTACACCAGCGCTCCAGACTTTTATCGCGGCGCCGGGGGCGTCTAGCGTGGACCTGTCCACGGATGGCAGCACGTTGTGGGTCGGCACGGATCTGGAGCAGATCCTGGCGATCGACACCACGGCTTTGCAAGTGAAGGCGCGCTATCCGATTACAGGCGTCACGCCCATTCCCAATGTTGTGTTCATTCGGCCGACTGAGGCCTTAGCGCTGGCTGGTGGCGAGCTTCTGGTGCGTCTTCGTCAGCCCGGTGGAACACAGGCGCTGCTGGCGCTTTGGGACCCGCCCACGAATGCGTTCACGAACCTCACTTCGTTTGCGCCAGCCGTTTTTCAGAATGGTGTTGGCGTATTGGCGCGCTCCGGTGACCACACCTGCGTGCTGGCCGCGGCGAATGACACGAGCGGCGAATTGGCGGTATTTAATTCGAGTGGCGCTTTGATCGCTGGCCCAGCGGCGCCTTTAGCGGGCACAGTCACGAGCGTAGCGGCCAATTCGAATGGCAGCTCGTTCGCGGTGGCCGTTTCCGCAGGAGCAGCTTCCCAGGTTCTTCTACTGAACGCGAATCTGGGCATGATCGCGAGCTATAACTCCACCAGACCTGCTGGGTTGCTGTTTTCCGCGGATGGCCAGTCCTTATATGTGGACGAGCCGTATGGCAACAGCAGTGTCGTTTCCGTGCTGTCGACGAGCACTATGCAGAAGATTGGCCAGGTGCCGGACATTCCCATTCAGGGTGTGCCGACCACGATCGAAGAGCTGGGTTCGGCCGCATATCTTGTGGGTCTAAACAATCGCGGCGTGGCGTTTCTGGACGCGTCGCAGCCCACCTCGCTTCCGCAAACTGCGCCGGCGGTTTCGACTGCGCCTTCGGCGCAACCCGCGGAGGGCCCGGCAGCGGGTGGAACCGCCATTTCCTTGCTGGGAACGAATTTTTCTGCGAATGCGCAAATCGCTTTCGGCTCTGGTAGTCCCATCAACGCCACCGCGGCCAGCGCCACGCAATTGCAATTTTCTTCGCCCGCAAGCGCGATTCCCGGTCCGATGAACCTGACCGCGTATTTCCCAAATGGCTGGCTGGCAGTGGCCACGTCGTCATTCAGCTACGGCCCCGTCGTTCTGCGGGTTCTGCCGAACGCCGGCAAGTCGCAAGGTGGTGACACCGTGACCGTGTTGGGTTACGGCTTTGGCAGCGCTGCGGGTTCTGTCACGGTGAACATCGGAGGGAACGCGGCCAGCGTGCAAAGTGTGCAAGCACTGCCGGCGTTTGCCAATACTTTGGGCCTTGATTCCACTTATCCCTTCGCGCTGGAATGCATCACGCTAACCACGCCTGCGGGGAATCCCGGAAAAGCCGATCTCACCATTCAATCGCCAGCGGGTTCGACCACCACCGCGAAGGCCTTCCAATATCTCACTTCGAGCCAAATTTATCCGAATCCTCCCTTGTATAAATTCGTGCTCTACGACCAATCACGCCAGCACCTGTATCTCTCGGCCACAGACCACATCGACGTGTTCGATCTGAATGCACAGGCATTCCTGAGCGCGATCGAGCCGCCGCCGAACGGGCCGCCGCCGGATGCGGACCTGCGCGGCGTGGCGCTTACGCCGGATGCATCGCAATTGATCGTTGCTGATTTTGGCGCGCAGAACGTGTATCTGGTCAACCCCGATGGGGCCGCGTACAACGGAACGGTGGTGGCAGTCGGCGGCGTTGCCGGATATTCCAGTTCCGGTCCAGCACGAGTGGCGGCCACCAGCGCGCAAACCGTGTTTGTCGGCCTTACGGGGCAAGGGAGCGCCACCGGGAGCTGCAATGGCTGCTTGGGCCAGCTGAACCTGCTCGCCAGTCCTCCGGCGTTCCAGCCCGCGCCGGAGCCGGAAGTCAGTTCACTTACGGGTACACCGCTGCTGCAGGCCGATGCCGTTGGCGATGTGGCCTATCTTGCGTACGACACTTCGCCGGGGGGACCCGTGGCGCTCTGGAACGCCGCTACGCCGGACGCGTTCGCGGTTTCCACCGCCAACGACACCGCGACGGATCTGGTCACTTCCGGGGATGGCACAATTTTCGCGATGCGCGCCGCGAACACCACAGAAATTCGCGGAGCCAATCTTTCGCTCTTCTCCACACCGGCAACGCCTGAATGGGAGTCGATTCCGAATCGTGTGGCGGTGCCGGGCATCGCGATTCATCCATCGGGTGCGCTGACTTACGAGCCTTTTCTTACCGGAGCACCGCCCGCGGCTCCGCCAGCTACAGGAATTCAAGGTGGCGTCGATATTCGCGATGCGCACAGCGGTCAATTGCGGTTGCGCGTGTACATGCCCGAAGCATTCGCCATGCTCAACACCGATGTGGACGGCGCGCACGGTGTATTTCTGACCACCGACGAAAATGGCCAGCGGCTGTTTGTGTTGACGACCAGTGGATTGAGCATCGTGCAACTCGCCAACGTGCCACTAGGCATTGGCACGCTTTCGCCTTCCTCGGGCTCCGCAGCTGGAGGAACTGTTGTGACCCTGCGGGGAAGCGGCTTCCAGAGCGGAATCACTGCCACGCTCGGAGGAAAAGCAGCTAGCGTATCGCGGACCGATATGAACACGCTGATTCTGACCACGCCTGCATTGGCGGCTGGTCCGCAGCAACTTGTCCTCACCAATCCAGACGGCGAATCCGTCGCGCTGGATTCGGCCTTTTCCGCACAGTGATTTTGGCTTAACCTTTCCTACGTGCACCTCATCCAACGAGCACGCCCCTGCCAACCCTGCGGGCGACTCGCTTAAACTCAAGAGAGATTCATGAACACGCGCAAACTCGGAAATTCGGATCTGCAAATCACACCTGTAGGTTTCGGCGCCTGGGCTACCGGCGGCGGGAATTGGGAATTCTCCTGGGGACCGCAGGATGATCAAGACTCGATTGGGGCGATTCATAAAGCGTTGGAACTCGGGGTCAACTGGATTGATACTGCCGCGGTATATGGATTGGGGCACTCCGAGGAAGTAGTGGCCCGGGCGCTAAAGCAGTGGAGCGGCCAGCGTCCTCACGTGTTCACGAAATGCGTTTTGCGCTGGGACGCGAATCGGAAAGTGTCCGCAAGTCACTCGGCGCACTCGATTCGCCAGGAATGCGAAGCCAGCCTGTCGCGTCTGCAAACCGATATCATTGATTTGTATCAGATTCATTGGCCGCCCGCGGACAACGGTCCTGGACTGGAAGAAGCTTGGCAGACGCTGTGCGACCTGCAGAAAGAAGGCAAGGTTCGCTGGATTGGCGTTTCCAATTTCAACGCGGCGCAAATCAAACGCGCGGAAAAAATCGCGCCGGTCACGTCCTTGCAGCCGCCGTATTCGATTCTCCGCCGGCAAATCGAGGAAGAAATTCTGCCTTATTGTGAACAGCACGGCATCGGCGTGATCGTTTATTCGCCGATGTTCTCTGGCATGCTGACGGGCGGCATGACGCGGGAACGGGCGGCCTCTTTGCCCGCGGACGATTTTCGCAAACGCAATACGGAATTTCAGGAACCAAAGCTTTCGAAGAACCTGGAACTGGTGGAGCGCCTGGGAGAAATCGGCGCGCGCTATGGCCGCACTCCCGGCGAAGTGGCTATTGCCTGGACGCTGCGCAATCCGCGCATCACCGGAGCGATCGTGGGAGCGCGCAACGCCAAACAGGCCGCCACGGTGATGCGCGCGGGTGATTTTCACCTGAGTCCGGAGGAGATCGCGGAAATCGAGTATTACTCCGCGGGCCTGGCGAAGATGAAGGTCGCGTCTTAACAGATCGCACACCAACGACAAGGAGCTGTCGCAATGAATCTGGGCCTTCAAGGCAAGTTGGCCGCCGTTAGCGGTTCGACCGCAGGCATTGGATTGGCCATCGCCGCAACGCTGGCGGAGGAAGGCGCGCGCGTGGTCATCAACGGCCGAACGCAGGCGCGTGTCGATGCGGCGTTGCAGACCTTGCGCTTGAACAATCGTGGCGCAGAGTTCACCGGTGTAACCGCCGATTTAGGCACAAGCTCCGGGATCGAAAAGTTCGTCGAGGCGGTGCCTACCGCGGATATCCTGGTGAACAATCTCGGGATTTTCGAGGTGAAGCCGTTTCTGGAGATTTCCGACGATGATTGGCACCGGTTTTTCGATGTGAATGTGCTCAGCGGCGTGCGCCTCAGCCGGCAGTATCTTCCGCATATGCTGAAGAGGAATTGGGGACGAATCATTTTTATCTCCAGCGAATCGGCGCAGCAGATTCCTGTGGAAATGGTCCACTATGGCATGACCAAAACCGCGCAAGTGGCTATCGCCAACGGCATTGCGCGGTCCGTGGCGGGAACCGGCGTGACCGCGAATTCCATCCTGGTGGGTCCCACGGCTTCCGAAGGCGTCGGAAACTTCCTGCGAGATATGGCGAGGCAGCAGGGTCTCAGTGCCGCGGAGATGGAAAAGCAATTCTTCGAGAAGGCGCGCCCCAGCTCGCTGCTCAAGCGCTTTGAAACCCCCGAGGAAATCGCCACGATTGTGGCTTTCATCGCCGGTACGCAGGCGGCGTTGATTAACGGAGCCGCGGTGCGCGCCGACGGTGGAGTGGTCCAAAGTATCCTGTAGATTGAAACTCGTCTACGCGCGAAGATAATCGGCGCGCCAGTTCTTCACCATTTTCTTAATGGTTTTAGTGTCGGTCAACTTGTCGTTCAGCACTTTCCTCGCAAGCTCAGGCAATTCCCCATCGCTGGCGAAACGCAGCGCCACCAGCTGCGCGATTGTGAATTCGCCGATATGTGGCTTCAAGTCCTCGGGCAGCAGCCGCGCCATGCGAAAACGTTCCTCCATGCGAATCACGCGGTTTTGCACGGCTAAAGTGAAAAGGCGCGCGTTAACCGCAAACACCAGCAGCGCAGCGGTGGTCAGCAGATAGATCAGACTGTTCCACGTGAAGCCCCAGCGGATCAATCGCACAATCGCCGAAACAAGATTCGCCGCGAAAACCGGCAACACAAAAAAGTGGTAGGTGGGCACCCACCTTACGTGATTCGAATAGTTTTGCTCCGCCATGTCGGGAGTTCCTCCTGATGGCGGTAATGTTAGCAGACCCTGTCCGTCCGGGCAGTTACCCTCTCATCACGCTCGATGGGTTAATCGCTGCACGTCTCTCTTCCAGGCGCACAATGAACGGATGCAGTAAGCTTCCGGCAGGAAGCGAGGAGCAAGCCTATGCCAAGTCAAAGCCTCGCGCGCATCATGTATGGCACTAGCCAGGAATATTCTCTTGCCGCGGCCGCCACCACGCCTCTTGCGCCGCTGACGAATCTCTCCGGTCACCAAGGCTCAAGTTCTGCGGCGGAACCCCAAACATTCGCGGACTTGCTTTCCAAAGCCTGGGCCAGCCTTTTCCGCAAACACTAGATCGTCCGATCTAAGTGCCCAGAAGATTGCGCTGAATTCTCGCGTAGCCGTTCTCCTGCGCCCACAGACTTAACGGAATGCCCGCCAAATCATCCACGAGAGGCACGGCATTGCCGTCTTTGGTCAGGTCCACCGCGCGCAGGTAATGCTTGCAGGTGTCGCAGCATTCCACGCGCAGATGCGGAAACTGTTCGGCAATATACACGGGCAGTTTCTGTTCCTGCTCCTCGCCACATTGCGCGCATAGAATGCGGCGAAACTCCCATTCCTGCGAACAGAACGAACATTGCAAGAAGCGCTTGCCACCGTCGCCTTCCGGTCGCAGCACGCCCACGACGGGAAGGGAATCGCACCGCGGGCAGCGGCACACGGTCATTGGCAAAACCGGCGGCAACAGGGCGCTTATCTGGAATTCGGCGTAGGGCTGCAGGAACGCGCGCGCCAGAAATTCGTTCATCGGTTCAGCCATGTCAGCTTCGAGCATTCCGCTCTTCCAGAAGTCCCCGAGCAGATTCTCCCAAGCAGTTGCTCCTTGGGCGCGGAGTTGCCGCGAATGGGCCGCGAGCGGGCCCGGGCTCCGGGTTTCCATGCAGGAGAGGAAACGTTCGAAAGGTTGCCGAAGAATATTTAGACGAAGCTCAGAACGCAGCTTACCGCCTGCCGGTGCAATTGCTTGTTTTCCCCAGAGCTTCGGCAGTTGTTCGTGGAACTCTTTTTGGAAACACGCCACCTGTAGGTAAAACTGAAGAATTTCCTGAGCAAAGGAGAAACGCTGGGCAAGAAGTTCAGTACGTTCAATGCGTACGCGATAATTAACTTTTCCGGCGGTCAATAAAGTCATTTCGGAGGTTCGGAACCTACAATCTCCTTGTACCAGCCGGGATGATAACGCTTGGCGAAGGCCATGGATACGTCGCCGCGGATGACCGAACCGAACGCGCCGCGTTCCGCAAACACGCCCATATAAATATGAATCATGAAGTTCCCAATGGTAATCAGCGCCGCGATGGGATGCAGAAGCACCGCCGCATACCGCAGCCACCGCCAACTCCACGGAATTGCATCGGTGAACCACAAGACCAGTCCGCTGAGCAACAGAACGATGCCCGCCCAGAAGAAAGTCCAGAACAGCAGTTTTTGCCCGGCGTTGTAGCGGCCCGCGGGCGGCATCTTGTCATCCTGATTGGTGATGTAGAAGTGCAGGTCTTTCCACCATTCGCGGTCCACAGCCGTGAACCTCATCTGCCGTGCCCACATCTCAAACATGTAGAACACCGCGCCGACAAAAATCAGTCCGACCCACGGATGCAACATCCGCGAAACCTGCCCGCCGCCAAGTATGATCGCCAGCCAGAACAACCACGGCGACCAGAACGCCAAACCGGTGGCCAGCAAATACAAGTAGGAAATGGCCGCGACCCAATGCGTCAGCCGCTCGTGCAGCGCATAGCGCAGCACATGTCCATGCGGGACGATTTGTTCCGGATGCGTCATGGCTTACTCCCCCAGTTGCTGGATGTCTGCTTCTTCGCGAGCCTTGGGGCCGTAGCGCAAGAAGTGTACGAACAACCCGACGAGCCCGCCGGCGATCGCCAAATTGCCGAGCCACTTGAGCGGATTCTTCCAGAGCCGAACGGAAAGCGGAATCGAAGGATTGCTGGGCAGCCCACCGTAAAGCTCTGGCTTGGTCACGTCGTGCAGCACGTAAATCACGCCGGTGCCGCCCACTCCCGGTGGATCGTAGACGCCGGCGTTTACGAAGCCGTAGTGATCCTTCAATTGTTTGGCGCGCGCCTGGGCCAAATCCTTCATGTCGTCTTTCGTGCCGAAGTGCAGGCAACCAGTGGGGCAAGACTTGATGCACGCCGGCTCCAGCCCTTCACTGACGCGATCGGTGCACAGCGTGCATTTGTACACGCGTTTCGTCACTTTGTTGAGTTTCGGAATGTTGAAGGGGCAGCCGGTGATGCAGTAGCCGCAGCCGATGCAGTGATCCTGCTGGAAATCGACCACCCCATTGGTGTATTGCACGATGGCGCCATCGGAAGGGCACGCTTCCAGGCAACCGGGCTCGGCACAATGCATGCATTGATGCTTGCGCATCAGCCACTGCACGGAACCATCCTCGCGCTCATGTTCGTTAAAGAGGATCAGGTTCCAGTAGTTCCAGCGGGTTTCCGGCATGGTCTGATAGGTGTTATCAAATACCGTGGGCGAGAAGGGCATGTCGTTCCACTCCACGCAGGCCACTTCGCAAGCCTTGCAGCCGATGCAGGTGGTGGTATCGATGAGTTTGCAAACCAGTTCCTGGCGCTGCGTGTCGTAGCCCGGGACGCTTCCGGCATGTCCGCTGATCCTTTGTACGCGTAGTGTCGCTTGGCTCATGTGCGCTCCTCTACGCTTTCTCGACCTTCACCAGGAATCCTTTGAATTCCGGGGTATAGGCGTTTGGATCGACCACCGTAGGCGTGACCAGATTCGCCAGGGTCTTCGAGGTTTTGCCTTCGTCCTCGGCGATACCGCGGAAGCCCCAATGGATTGGGAATCCCACCTGATAGGTCTTCTTACCGTTGATCATCATGGGCTTGATGCGTTTGGTGACCATGGCCTTGGCGATATACGTGCCGCGAATGCTGGAGACTTTCACTTTGTCGGTGCCGCGAATGCCCAGGTCTTGCGCCAACTCTTCGGGAATTTCCACGAAGGGTTCGGGCACCAGTTGCACGTTCATCGGATTGTTTTTTGTCCAGTAGTGGTAATGCTCGGTCAGACGGTAAGTGGTGCACACAATGGTGTAGCCGTCTTGTGGAGTGCTGTACTTATCGTCGGGCGTGGTAAAGCGCTTGATGACCGGATTGTGGGTTTGCTGCGGATGGAACAGGTTCTCAACGGGAGTTTCCGTGGGCTCGTAATATTCCGGAATCGGTCCATCGGCAAAAGCGCCCAGCGGCGCAAAGATGCGTCCGACGCCTTCGGGATTCATGATGAACGGCCCCATGTGCTCAGAAGGCTTGGAGTCCGCCTTAAAGTCCGGTACGTCGTTGCCCACCCACTTTTGTGCCGTTTCGCTCCACCACACTTGGCGCCGTGACGGATCCCACGGCTTGCCTTCCACGTTGCAGGACGCGCGGTTATAGAGCACGCGGCGATTTGCGGGCCAGGACCATGCCCAATTCTGGTGCACGCCCATGCCCGAAGGATCGCTGGCGTCGCGCCGCATCGTCAGATTGCCCGCTTCGGTGTACGCGCCGCTGTAAATCCAGTTGCCGCAAGCGGTGGTACCATCGTTTTTCAACCATGCGAAGCCAGGCAGTTGCTGATTCGCCTTCAGTTGCTGCTTGCTGGCGGGATCTTCTGCGTCGACCAGCGTCTTCCCATTGATTTCTTTCAGCACTTCTGCCAACGACGGATTCGCCGGTTCCGTGTAATTCCAAGTCAGCTTCATAATCGGATCGGGGAATTTGCCGCCCTCTTTTTGGTAGAGCGCGCGCACCGCGAGAAAAATCTGCGCCACAATAGCTTGGTCCAAGCGGCAGCCCAGCGGCGTGGGCAGAGCAGCGTTCTTCCACTGCAACCACCGCGCGGAGTTGGTGAAGCTTCCGTCCTTTTCGGCGAACCCTGCGCAAGGCAAGCGGTAGACCGTGGTCTGGATTTGCTTCATTTCGTCTTCTGTAATGCCGGGAGCGCGCCAGAATTCGCTGGTCTCGTCGGGATAAATTTCGCCGACCACCAGCCAGTCCGCTCTCTTCAACGCGTCGATGTTTTTCTTGGTGTCTGGACCGATAGCCACGCCATTCATGCCAAAGGCAAACAGTCCTTTGACGATGCCGTGGTACATATTGTCCCAGATGTACGTCCAGGAATAATTGCGGTCGACCTTCGGCAGAAAATCGTAAGCAAAACCGTTCTGTTTGGTGGCCGCGTCGCCGTACATGGCTTTCATGAAGCTCGCGGCAAACTTCGGAGTATTGCCCCAGTAATTGAAGGATTCCCACGGAGTTGGTTTCGATGGAGTCGGCGTGATTCGCTTCATCCACCCATCGAAGGAACCGTCGGCAGGCACAGGCACTTTCAGATAGCCTGGCAAATTGTCGAAGATGCCCGCCATGTCGGTAGCGCCCTGAATGTTCGAATGGCCACGGAGAGCGTTCACGCCGCCACCCGCGCGCCCGACGTTGCCCATCAGAAGCTGCAGAATGGCCGCGGTGCGAATGATCTGCGTACCGAAACTGTGCTGCGTCCAGCCAACGGCGTAAATGACGCACCCGACCTGTCTCGTGTCCCCGTCCTTGCGGATCGAAGTATACAAATCGGCGGCCTTCAGGAATTGGTCTTTTGGAATACCTGTGATTTTCTCGACCATCTCGGGCGTGTAGCGCGAGTAATGCTTGCGCAAAAGCTGGTACACACAACGTGGGTGTTGCAACGTCAGATCGTACGCGGGTTTTTCCGGAAGTGCCGAAGTTGGTGTGGGCCCGCCGGCATGGGCTGCAGCCGGAGCAACATGGGCACCCGGCACTGGCTTGCCGCCGGCGTCGCCGCCCGCGTAGTTCCAGCTTGAGCGGTCGTACGTCTGCGTCCTGGCATCGAATCCAGAAAAAACACCGTCAGCCTCTTCCGGAAGCTTAAAGCCGTCATCCACGATGAACGCCGCATTCGTGTAATTCAGCAGATATTCCTTGGCGATGCGGTTATTTTCGATGGCGTACCGGATCGCGCCACCCAGAAAGGCAATGTCGGACCCGGCGCGAATCTGCGCGAAAAAGTCGGAAACGGAAGCGGTGCGCGTGTAGCGCGGATCCACCACAATCAGTTTGGCGTTGCGGGTTCGTTTGGCTTCGATCACCCATTTGAAGCCGCAGGGGTGATTCTCAGCAGGATTGCCACCCATGACCAGCATCATGTCGGCATTCTTGATGTCGACCCAGCCATTGGTCATCGCCCCGCGCCCGAACGTTGGTCCCAAACTTGAGACCGTTGGGCCGTGTCAAACGCGCGCCTGGTTTTCCAGGTGCACGACCCCCAGGGCGCGCATGGACTTAACGACGAGATAGTTGAATTCGTTGGTGTCGGTGCAACCGCCGGTGAAGGCAATGGATTCGCAGCGGTTGACGCGATGCCCGGCGGAGTCCACTTCAATGAAGGTATCGTCGCGAGTCTTCTTTACTTTCTGAGCGATTTCGGAAATGGCCTGATCCCAAGAAATGTCCTCCCAGTCGGTTCCGCCCGGGCGACGGACCTGCGGCTTGGTCAGGCGGCGCACATTCAAAATGTCTTGCTCGAGAGAGGAGCCCTTGGGGCAGAGCGTGCCGCGATTGATGGGATGATCGGGATCGCCTTCGACGTGCACGACTTGCGGTGTAACGTTTTTCGCGCGGTCGCCAATGCTGTAGATGATGACGCCGCAGCTGACCGAACAATACGGGCAGGTGGAGCGGGTCTCGTTAGCCCGGGCAATTTTCAGGGCTCGGAGCTGCGCATACGCGGGTTGCAAGTCGAAGCCAAAAACAGCGGCTGCCGCGCCGCCTGCAGTAGCTAACTTCAGAAAATCCCGGCGTGACGCTTCCATAATCCCCCCTGCAGCCGTTATGGGTAAGGCGACGCGGCACCCTTTGTATGCCCCATGGGGGCACGGTGTCAAGTAAATTGACGTTGCAAAGGGTTCGAGGGATACAGAAAAGTCAGAGCAAGTCCGGCTTTAACTAAATTGTAATAGTGTCCGGTCAGATTAAGACGATGGACTTGGCATAGGCCATCAGTTCATCGCGGAAGTTCGGATGGGCGACGCTAATCAGCGCCAAAGCGCGTTCCCGAGTCGATTTTCCGCGTAAATTCACACATCCATACTCGGTCACGATGTGTTCGACGTCCATGCGCGTGTCCGTGGCCATTTGCACGCGCGGCACGATGCAGGAAATTGCGCCGTTCTTCGCTGCGGATTTCAGGGCGATGAAGGACTTGCCGCCCTTCGAAAAGGAGGCGCCCTTCACAAAGTCGAACTGCCCGCCCGAGCCACTGTACTGGTGCCCGTTGATGAATTCGGCATTCACCTGGCCGTACAGGTCCACTTCGATGGCGGTGTTTACACTCATCATGTAGTCGTGCTGCTTGATGATGTGAATGTCGTTGACATAAGACGAGGGGTAACTCTCCATGGACGGGTTGTCGTTGATGAACTCGTACACTTCATCGTCGCCGATCGCGAAGGTGAACACGTGTTTGCGCGGATGCAGCGTCTTCTTGCGGCCATTGGCCACGCCGCTTTTCACCAGAGTCACAAAGGCATGGCTGAACAACTCCGAGTGGATACCCAGATCGTTGTGATCCTTCAAGTGCAGGGCCACCGCGTTCGGCAAATTACCAATGCCCAATTGCATGGTGGCGCCATCGGGAACCTGCTCGGCAATGCACTTACCGATCTTCATAGAATCGGGATCCGGATCCTTGTAAGGAATTTGCACCAAAGGCACCTGGTTCTCGACGATGGCGTCCACTTCGGAGACGTGCACCAGCGAATCGCCGAACACCCGGGGCATATTCGGGTTCACTTCCACGATGACGCGGTCGCAGTGGCGCAGCACGATCGAAGCGTAGTCATTATTGGTGCCCAAGCTGAAGTGCCCAGACTTGTCCATGGGCGACACGGTGACCACGAAGGTGTTCACGTGGATGTATTCGGTCAGCACCCGGGGGATGTTCGAAAAATTGATGGGCACATAACTCAGATTCTTTTTCCCCTGCTCGATCCCGTAGGCGACCATTTTGCGGTCAGGGTCGCCCATGAAAAAGCACCGCGAATCCACCTTGTACAGAACTTCGGGGCAAATCAGCGTTTCGGCGCTGTACTTCATGGAATGCTGATAATACAGATTCAGGTTCTTCAAGCTACCCGCCAGGATTCGGTCGGCCACTGCTTTCGCTAATCCCTGAGGCATTCCCACCGCGAGGGCCAGGCACAAGGTGCTGCCATCCTCGATCGCTTCTACCGCTTTCGCCGGCGTGGTCAGCTTCGCTGCATATTGTTCGGCCGGTAGACGGCCCTTCATTGTTTTGTCCACATGTGCTTCCGTCGTTGTGTATGCCATGAAATCCTCGTTGAATGACCTGGAACGTCGTCGGCGCTGAGCGTATCCCCGATAGGTTAACGTTGGCCAATATTTTTGTTTTTTGCAAGGGCACGGCGCACGCGGCCGGCCTGCGGGGAAGGGGAGCCACTGGTACCAAAGTGCTAGTTTCGGACGCGGCACACCACCGGGGATTTCCGCGTCGGTAGCCCTGGAATAGCCAACAATAAAGTGTGCGTGCGCTCCGCCCCTGGTGCTTAGGAATGAGAACAGCTTCGGGAGACCTTTCGGCCCAACTGGCTCTTCCGCCCGCGCGCCGAAGGTCCCATGGCCGACGGAATCGGTTTGGTTCAACCCGGAGCAGTCCGCCTCCCTCAACTGTCGAGGAAGCTGCAGTTTTGCCTGCTGGGTAGCCTGGGCGTTTTGCTGGCGGTCCTGCTGGCTGCGCTGCTTGTCCCCAAGAGCTTTGGGTTGGCGGTTTTCGGCGACAGCCTGCAATTCGGGCTGCTGGCCGCGACCACCTTCTTCACCTTCCGCAATTCCTTACACACTCACTCGCGCACGCGCGTTTTCTGGCTGTTGATGTTCACGGGTTCCTTGCTGTGGACGGTCAGCACCGGGGTCTGGAATGTCTACGAACTGTGGCTCAACCGTCCGGTGCCCGACGTTGCTATTGTTGATTTCCTGTTATTTGTGAAGGTCGTTCCGTTGACGGCTGCGATCGCAGTCGCTCCCGATCAGCCACGGGACGTAAGCTTCCGAGCTTTCGGTCTTCTGGACGTCTTTGTTTTGATCGTTTACTCGTTCTATTTGTTTGCGTTCGGCGTATTTGCTTATCGGCTGTTGCCCGGCGCCAGGCCTGCCTATGATTTCTATTTCAATCTGGCGGATGCGATGGGCAACCAGGTGTTGGTTGTCGCGGCGGGCATTGCCGTCCTGCGAGCCGCTCAAGGCCCTTGGCGCAATCTCTATCGGCTGTACTTTTTTTCTGCGGCTTGTTACGGCATCGCTTCGAATCTCAGCAATTTCGCGATCGATGCGGGCCGGTACTACACCGGCAGCAGCTACGATGTCCCCCTGGTCGCGTCCTTACTGGGGATGGTTTGTTTAGCGCTAACTGGCCCCGACGCTTCCCCAGAGCAAACGGCACACGAAGCTGCGGCTTCGTCCCACCCTACTCCAACGCATGCGACATTTTTCTCCGAACATCTGGCGATGCTGGTGGTTTTGTCCACTCCGGCTCTGGGCATTTGGGCGCTCGCGAATCCCGCGTCGCCGCCGCAGTTGCGCCCCTTCCGGATCACCATCACCCTCAGTGCACTGTTTCTGATGACTCTTCTACTCTCCATCAAAGAAGACATTCTGGCGGCGGGGCTGTTCCAATCGCTGCAACGGTTGTCGGAAACTCACGGGCGGATTGAGCGGTTCAAAAACCATCTGACCCAGAGTGAAAAGTTGGCGTCGCTGGGGAAACTGGTCGCGCAGGTCGCCAACCAGATCAAGGCTTGCATGGCCTCCACGCTGGAAGCGTCGTCACGCTTGATTGCGCGACCGGACGCGGACTCACGTATCCAGAACATGGCCGGAAAAATTGGCCAATATGCGCAGCGCACCGATGCGCTGGTCGAAAACATGCTCCATTTCGCTCAAGAGACGCCTCTGCGCCTGGAGCCGTTGGACGCGAAACCGCTGCTCGAGAGCGCCCTGCACCTCAGCCGCATTGGCAAACTGGCATTGGTGCACGTCAGCATCATTCAGGAAGAGAATTGCCCGCCCGTGCGTGGCGATTCTGGCCAGCTCCTGCAGGTGTTTCTCCAACTGATCTCGAATGCGATCGACGCGCTGGAAATCACCGGCGGGGGCACGTTTGAAATCACGCTACGCCCGGCAGGCTCGAAATTGCTCTTCGAGTTTGCCGATTCCGGCCCCGGCTTGCAGGAACCGCAACGGGTTTTCGAACCGTTCTACACCACGAAGCCGGTGGGAAAGGGAACGGGGCTGGGTCTGAGCACTTGTTACGGCATCATCCAGCAACACGAAGGGGAGATTTCTTGCCGCAATCGCGCGGAAGGTGGTGCGCTGTTCACGATTTTGCTTCCGATTGCCTTGAAACACGCCGAGGAAGAAAAATCGCAGACGGATGATCTGCTCGCAGAAGGTGTGCAATGACCCTGCCGCTGCGCCTGAAGGTCTATTGGGCCCTCGGCACGCTGGTGTTCCTGGCCCATCTGGTCGTGGGTGCTCTGGCCACCAAGCCTTCTTTTCCTCTTACGCTGTACGGAGACGCGAATCCGTGCCTGCTGTTGATTTTTGCTTTTCTTGCGGTGCGCGAGAATTTCCGGCGCGAGGTCGGTGTGCTGCCGCTGTTTTGGAAGTTGTTGGCCGCCGGGCTAATCTTCATGCTCCTCTCGCAGCTCTATTGGTTCTATTTCGATTGGCGCCGTCTGACTTCGGTGCCCACGCCGCTGATTGGTGATGGTCTGTTTTTGCTGGCGCACGTGTTCTTTTTGTCGGCGCTGGCGCTGCGACCTCATTCCGCCGCGGCCGGGCGGAATCTGCAGATTCGCTTTTTGGATTTGGTCCTGCTGACGCTGTGGTGGTTTTCGCTTTACGGGTATTACAGTTTGCCCTGGCAGGTCGGCCGGCACGATTTCGCTCATTACAACCCGAGCTACTACACACTTTCTCTGATACAACACTTGGTGATCATTGCGGCGCTGGCGGTGCTGTGCGCGCGCAATGCGGCTCCCTGGCGTGGCTTCTACTCCAAATTGCTGGTCGCCTTTCTCTGTTTGGCCGGTGGCAACCTGCTACTTAATGTGGCCATCGATACCGGTAAGTATTACGCCGGAAGTTTCTACGACACGCCATTTTTCTTTGCGATTTATCTGCTGATTCCAATTGCCGCCTACGGTCCTGCCCTGGAGCCGCGACCCGACAGCAAGCCCAATCGCGAACTGATACAAAGCGTGTGGACCGCGCGCTTTGCCATGCTGGGCATCCTGTCGCTGCCGGTAATCGCGTTGTTAGGGATGAGGCAAACCGGTTTGCCCGCCGGCATCTACACGTTTCGATTAAAAGTGGTGTTCGCGGCGATGCTCCTTCTGGGTGCGTTGGTGTATTGGAAATTCACTCTTCTCGCTCGAGAATTGAATCACCTGGTGCAACTCACGCGCGAGTCCATCGAAAAACTCAACGCGGTGCAGCTCGAGGTGGCCCATTCGGAAAAACTGGTGGCCCTGGGGCGCTTGGCGGCCGGTGCGGCCCACGAAATCAGCAATCCGCTGACCGCCATCTTTGGCTACTCCGAACTGCTCACGGATATACCTTCGCTGACGCACGAGGATCGCGCCAACGCACAATCGATCAAAGAACAGGTGCGCCACGCGCAAGCCGCGGTCACCAGCCTGCGTGATTGCTTACGGCAGAATCCGCCGAATGTCGCGGTGATCGATAAAAAACCTGCAATTTGATAGATTCTACTCGCCACGCCATGGCCAAGTCTCTCTACCTCATTCTGGAATTTCTCCTGCTCTTCATCGGTATTCCGCTGTTGATGTTCTATCGCATCCTGCCGAATTTGCCGATCCCGTACCTGATCGTGATTGCTTTGGGGGCGGTGGTGGTGCTGCGTCGCGACCGGACCTTCGATACCGATACGCTGCTGGGCACGCGAGGAATCGTGCCGAATTTACCGTTGCTGCTGTTGCGGGATGTGGTTTTTCTTATTTTTCTGGCTCTGGCGGTGCGCATTTTTGCCCCACAATTGTTGTTCTCGCTGATTAAGCACTCAGTGGGCCTGTGGGCGTTGATTATGATTTTCTACCCGCTGGTCTCCGTCTATCCGCAGGAACTGCTGTATCGCGCCTTTTTCTTCCATCGCTATCGGCCAGTGTTCGGTACCGGGTGGCCCATGTTCATCGCCAGCGCCTGCGCCTTCGGGTTCGCCCACGTGGTTTTTGGGAACTGGATTGCCATAGGTCTTTGCGCCATCGGGGGATTATTGTTCGCGCTGACGTACCAGAATTCCGGCTCGCTGCTGCTGACGTGCATCGATCACGCGCTGTTCGGCAACTTCCTTTTTACCATTGGCTTGGGCCAGTTTTTCTACCATGGTTCGCGCCTGTAGCCTTCCCCAGCGTCAGCATTTCTCTGCCGACAGGAGCGCGTTCTACGAGTAGAATATCGTTGTACCGGATCCACCTGCCAAAGAATCGATATTTTCAGCTGTGTGGATACGTATCTACCCTAGGACTCGTATAGACATTTAAGGAGCAAGCCGCCGTATGGCGACGCCACCCACATCGCTAAAGCCGGATTTGTCTTCGTTGCGCATCTCCGATACCAAGCGCACTAACCCTCGCTCCGGGAAGCGCTGGATCTGGATTGCTGGTTTTGTGGTTTTCTTGTGTCTTGCCGCGGGCGCAGCATTCGCTTTTCGCAACCGTCGGGCCGAGGTAGAAGTGGCCACGGCCACCAAGCCAGTCACTGGGCCTGCCGGCGTGCTCAATGCCAGCGGGTATGTCACTCCGCGCCGCCGCGCCACCATCGCCGCCAAGATTACCGGCCGGGTTACCGGTGTGTACTTCGATGAAGGCACCCGCGTAACCGAAGGACAGCTGCTGGCCACTCTCGATGATTCCGATGCTCGCCGTGCCTTGGACTCGGCCAAGGCCGATCGCGACTCCCAGCAGGCCGCCATTCTGGATTATCAGGTGCAGTTGAAAAATGCCGAGATCGAACTGCATCGTTCGCAGCAATTGGTCAAGGCCGGTGTGTCCACGCAAGAAGCTTTGGACTCCGCGACCATGACCGCCGACAGCTTGCGGGCAAAAATCACCCTGGCCAAGCAACAGGTAGTGGCCTCCGAAGCGCGTATTAAAGAACAGCAACAAGCCGTGGACAATTGCACCATTCGTGCGCCTTTTGCGGGGATTGTCGTGTCCAAGGACGCGCAAGTGGGGGAAATGGTGTCGCCAGTTTCTGCCGGTGGAGGTTTCACCCGCACCGGTATCGCCACCATCGTAGACCTGCATTCCAACGAGTTTGAGGTGGATGTCAGCGAAGCATACATCGCACGTGTGTTCGACAAGCAGGCTGTCAATGCGGTGCTCGATGCTTATCCCAACTGGACCATCCCGGCGAAGGTGCGCACGGTGATTCCGACCGCGGACCGCCAGAAGGCTACCGTGAAAGTGCGCATCTCCATCACCGAGCCCGATCACAAAACGTTGTATGACCCCGCCAAGGACCCGCGCATCCTACCGGACATGGGTGTGAAGGTGACCTTCCTCGAAGACGAACCGAAGCCCGGCAGCAAACAGCAAAAAACTCCTGCAGTGTCCATGGTGCCGCAAAAGGCCGTTCGCCAAGACGGCTCCTCTCAATATGTTTTCGTACTGAAGGGCGACACCATCGAACGCCGCGCGGTCACCACCGGCGAAGCGCGTGGTTCCGATGTCGAAATTCTTGCCGGCGTCCAGCCCGATGCCACCGTCGTGGTCAGCGGCCCCGACTCGCTGCGCGACGGTCAAGCTGTGCAGATCCAAAAATAGGAGCGCTCCGTATGGTCAAAGTCGACGGTACTGGCAATCAATCCAGCCTGATCCAGGTGCGCGATCTGGATAAGACCTATCGCCGCGGCGGTGAAGAAATCCACGTACTTCAGGGCTTGAACCTCGACGTTTCTCCGGGCGAGTTTGTGGCTTTCATGGGTCCCAGCGGCTCCGGCAAGACCACTCTGTTGAATCTCATGGGCGGCCTTGATGTTCCCACGCGCGGAAGCATCACCGTGGCCGGCGATGAAATCACCCACATGTCTTCCGGCAAACTTACGGAGTGGCGTGCCCGGCACGTCGGTTTCATCTTTCAGATGTACAACCTGATTCCCGTGCTGACCGCGTTCCAAAACGTGGAGCTTCCTCTGCTGCTCACCAAGCTTTCCAAGGCGGAACGGCGCTCGCATGTGGAGACCGCGCTTTCCATCGTGGGTTTGTCTGACCGCATGCACCATTTCCCACGGCAACTCTCTGGCGGTCAAGAGCAGCGCGTTACCATTGCTCGCGCCATCGTCTCCGATCCAACCTTCTTGCTGTGCGACGAGCCTACCGGCGACCTGGACCGCAAGAGCGCCAGCGAAGTGATGGCCCTGCTCGAAGAACTGGTCAAGTCTCACCACAAAACCGTGCTGATGGTTACGCACGACCCGCTGGTGGCCGCGCGCGCGCAAACTACTTTGCACCTCGATAAAGGCGTTCTGGTGGAAGCTTCGAAACTCCAGCAGGGGGTTCCTGCGGGAGGTGTCGCATGAAGTTCGCGCGCATTATTTGGGCCAATCTGTTACGCAAGAAAGTGCGCTTGCTGCTCACCATCGGCTCTTTCGCCGTCGCTCTCTTTCTCTTCGTATTTCTCGCCGTGGTGAGCGATGCCTTCAATCGCGGCGCAGACCTCGCTAGTGCGGATCGCCTCGTGGTAATCAACCGGACCTCAATCATCAATCCTCTTCCCTTGAAATACCGTGATCCGATCCTGCGCATCCCGGGCGTCAAGGTGGTTACCCACAACAACTGGTTTGGTGGAACCTACATCGAAGAGAAAAATTTCTTTCCGCAGTTTGTGATCGATCCGCAAAATCAACGCCAGGTTTTTCCCGAACTGGTTGTTCCCGATGACCAGTGGAACACGTTTGTGAAAGATCGTGTGGGTGCGATCGCTGGCGCGAAACTCGCTGATCGCTTTCACTGGAAGATCGGTGATCGCATTCCCATCAAGACCACACTGTATGGCACTAACGGCGTTTGGGAATTCAATCTGGACGGTATCTATCACGGTAAGCGCCAGGACGCCGATGAAACCCAGTTTTGGTTCCAGTGGGATTATTTTGAAGAAAAAGTGCCCGAATCCTTCAAAGGGCAGATTGGCTGGTACATTCTGAAGGTCGACAATCCTGACGATGGGCCGCGCATTGCCAAGACCATTGACGATATGTATGCCAACTCTCCCTTCGAAACCAAAACGGAAACCGAGTCAGCCTGGGCGGCCGGTTGGGTCAAGCAATTCGGCAATATCCAAAAGCTGATCATCAGCATCGGTGTCGTAGTGTTCTTCACGTTGCTGCTGGTTACCGGCAACACCATGGCCATTTCCGTGCGCGAACGCACTTCGGAACTTGCCGTCTTCAAGGCCATCGGTTATTCCGACCGCGCAGTGCTTTTCTTTGTTCTGATTGAAGCCCTCACCATCGCTTTGATCGGTGGCATTCTGGGTCTTGGTTTGGCGTTGGTTGGCGTGCCCCTGCTACGCGACGCGCTCAGTAGCGTAATCCAAAACATCGTCTTGAAGTGGTCGTTTCTAGGTTTCGGGCTGCTGGTAGCGCTGTTCACTGGGATTTTGAGCGGCATCCTTCCGGGTTGGGGCGCAATGCGCCTGCGGGTTGTCAACGCGTTACGGAGAGTTTGAGCATGATTGGCAAATTCATTGGCTTCTTCGTGATTACCGTTGCCGCAATTGTGGCGTTGCTGCTTATTCTCACCGTGGTCTTCGGCATTCTTGCAGGTTTACTGGCGCCTTTTATCGGGAATGTTCCGGTTTCCTACAATTTCCGAAGCATTCGTGCGCGTTGGACTTCCACCATTGTGGCCATTCTAGGCATCGCGGGAACCGTTGGCGTGTTCGTCGCGATGTTGTCGCTGGCTCGCGGTTTTAGGGCGACGCTGGTCGCCTCCGGCTCGCCAGGTAATGCCCTGGTGATGCGCGCCGGTTCCACGTCGGAAATGATGGGAGGCATCACGCTGGACTCCATCAAAGTGCTGCAAGACGCGCCCGGCGTGGCGCGCGACGCCTCCGGGGCGCCCATTTTGACGCAGGACGTAGTCGGAGTAATTCCGGTTCCGCTGATCACCACCGGCACGGACGCGAACGTGCAAGTTCGCGGCGTTTCCCCGAATGTGCTGCAAGTCCGCAAATTCGTGAAGATCACGCAAGGACGCATGTTCCAGGCCGGATTGAACGAATTGGTGGTGGGCAAGAACGCGGCCAAGACGTATCAAGGCCTAACCGTCGGCAACAAGATCGACTTTGCCGGCGGGCACTGGCAGGTCGTTGGCGTGTTTGACGCGGGAGGCTCGGCGTTCGACTCCGAGATTTGGTGCGACTCGGAAATCTTCAATCAGGTGCTGCAGCGCCCTGCGAATATTTTTCAATCGGCCACCGTGCACCTCGCTTCGCCCTCGACGTTCCAGGAATTTAAGGACGCGGTGATGAAGGATCCACGCATGAACGTGGACGTGTATCGCGAAATCGATTACTACGCGAAGCAGTCCACCACGATGACGAAACTAATCACCGTGCTCGGCGGTTTGGTCGCCGCGATCATGGCTATTGGCGCGGTGTTTGGCGCGCTCAACACCATGTATTCCGCGGTGGCTGAGCGTGGCCGCGAAATTGCCACCATGCGCGCCCTGGGATTCTCGACTTCCAACGTCATCCTGTCGTTTTTGTTCGAGGCGCTGTTGATTTCTTTCCTAGGCGGCATTATCGGCTGCTTGGCGGTTCTGCCTCTGAACGGTCTGACCACCAGCACCATGAATTTCCAGACTTTTTCGAACGTTGCTTTCGCCTTCAAAATTACCTTCGACTTGCTGGTGATGGGCGTGTTGTTTGCCCTGGTGATGGGTGTGCTCGGAGGCATGCTGCCCGCGATTCGCGCCGCAATCCAGCCGGTTTCGGTCGCCCTCCGCGAACTCTGATCCGGAGTGCGGGAGCCCTGCTCCCGCTGGTACTCGTTAACATCCGTATCACAACTCGATCAGCGGCAGCCCCGCTGGCGCCATCGCCCAACCGCCATCGCGCCTGTGACACCCTAAACACTTCAAAATTAATCAAAATTCCCGCTCCTCGATCCGTCTGCGCGCGGGATCGTAATCGCAATACCTCACCCACTTTGGTCGCACAACAAAATAGGTAATTCCCGGCCAACTCTCTCTCGCAGGCCCGTCGGGAAATGCGCTGAAGTACGTTTTTTTGTACTTCGCCAGGTCCTCTCCTGCCAACTCTTCGGCCACGCCCTCATATTGCAGGGTCACCTCCGTGGTGCATCCGATCACCCAGGCTACCCGGGGATTTTTCTTCAGATTCGGATACTTCCGCGAAGTCTTCACCGTGTCGAAAATAATTTCCAGTTGCGGCGTCACGGCAAACCCCATGAGCGCGGCTTCCGGCCGCATCTCTTCTCCCACCGTGGCCAGCACCGCCAACCGCTGGCCGTTCATGAATTGATAGACCTCGTCGACGTTCATGGTCATTCCCTCCGCATGCAGACCGCCGGAAATTCCGCGACCTGCATGTTACACTGACTGCGTTCAAGGAGTTGCGATGAGTCGTTCGCTCCCGGGTTTAGGCCTGCCTTTTTTGTTCTTCTTAGTCTTCTTACCTACGGCTTCCGCGCAACACGTCTCTGCCGATTTGCTGCATGGGCTACAGTGGCGCCTGATCGGTCCGTATCGCGGGGGGCGCGTCACCGCAGTCGCGGGTATTCCTGGAAACACACAAATCTATTACATGGGCACACCCGGCGGTGGTGTGTGGAAGACCATCAACGCTGGCCGAACGTGGGAGCCAATTTTTGACGCGGCGCACGTTGCCTCCATTGGGGACCTCGTGGTCGCTCCCTCCGACCCCAACGTCATTTACGTGGCCACCGGCGAGCAAACCGACGGCAATGGCATTTGGAAGTCCACCGACGCTGGCGCCACCTGGACGAACATTGGATTTCGCGATTCGCCCATCACGCCGTCTATTCTTGCGGATCCGCGCGACGCCAATCTTGTGTACGTGGCCGTGGCCGGCACCGTGACTCCCAGTGATGCGCGAGGCATTTTCAAATCGTCCGATGGCGGCAAAACCTGGCGCAAAGTTTTCTACAAAGACGAGTACACCAGCGCCACGGAACTCGATTTTGATCCTGATAATTCCCGCACCATTGTGGCTACCGTCCGGCACATCCCGCCGGCTCCCGGGGGAAAACCGGCCGAGGACCTCGACACGCAACTGCTACGCTCCACCGATGCCGGCGAAACCTGGACGGTCATGGGTCAACAAGGCCTGCCGCCAGCACACCGGCAACGCGTTGGTTTGGCAGTTGCCCCGGCCATGGGCGGTAAGTGCATTTTTGCATTGATGGCCCAAGGACTGTTCCGTTCCGACGATGCCGGCGCGACGTGGATCAAGATCACCACCGATCCGCGCATCCTCGGCTCGAACTATTTCGGGCGCGTGTTCGCTGACCCGAAAGATCCCGACGTGGTTTACGTGATGCAAACTTCCACTTATCGCTCGAAGGATGGCGGCCGTACTTTTGTTACGTGGAAGGGCACTCCCAGCGGCGAAGATGATCACGTCCTCTGGATCGACCCTCGGGATACGAATCACATCATGGAGGGCACGGATCAGGGCGCAGTCATCACTTACGATTGCGGGAAGACCTGGAGCACTTGGCTCAATCAGCCGACGGGCCAGTTCTATCGCGTCGCCACAGACAACGGCTTCCCGTATCGCGTGTATTCCGCGCAGCAGGACTCCGGCTCGATTGTGGTGCAGAGCCGTTCGGACTTTGGTCTGATCACCTATCGCGACTGGTTTTCCAGTGGCTCCTTCGAAAGCAGCTTCTTGGCACCCGATCCGCTGAATCCCGATTATGTTTTCTCGCTCGGCTGGTACGGCAATGTCATTCGCCTGGACCGCAAGACCGGCCAGATCGCCACGCTCTTCATTTCGCCACCGAATTATCGCAATAGCTGGGAAACCCCGATTACATTTTCGCCGCGTGATCCGCACACCTTGTTCTACGCTTCGCAATTCTTGCTGAAGACCACCGACGGCGGCACCACCTGGAAGGAAATCAGCCCGGATCTCACCGTGAAACCCGGCGCGTCTTCGCAAGCTCCCAAAGGCAATGTGGCCGGGCATATTCCTTCGAAAGACGACAACGAAAGCTCCGGCTTTTTTACCGATGACGAGGATGACGACGATGACGCGCAAGCGGCTGTGAATCGAGGCTTCATCCAAACCATTGCGCCTTCGCCGCTGGACGCCAACTTTATCTGGGTGGGCACCTCGACGGGTTTGATCCAGTTCACGCATGACGGAAGCAACTGGACTGACGTTTCCATCGATGGCTTGCCGGCACACTCTACGGTGAACGAGATTGAAGCTTCACCACACAATCGCGACAGCGCTTTCGCCGCGGTTTTTGCGCGCCGCGACTCGCATCCTTACTTTTTCCGTACCCGCGACTGCGGCAGAACCTGGCAAAAAATCGTCAGTGGGCTCCCGGAAGCCGGAATTGCCCGCGTAATTCGCGAAGATCCCGTGCGCAAGGGCATGCTCTTTGCCGGCACGGAGACCGGCGTGTACGTTTCCTTCGATTCCGGCGATCACTGGCAGTCGCTGCAGCTCGGACTGCCGACCAGCTCTGTGCGTGACCTGACCATTCACGGCGATGACCTCGTGGCCGCCACATTTGGCCGCGGCCTGTGGGTCCTTGACGACATTTCGCCGCTGCGCCAGCTGAACGATAAGGTCGAAAACTCCGCGGTTTATTTCTTTAACCCGGCCACGGCGATTCGCACCCATTGGGACAATCATCCAGACACGCCGTTGCAGCGCGATTACCCCGCTTCGTCCAATCCACCCGACGGAGCTATCCTTTATTACGAGCTCAGCGCGCCCGCCAGCGGCGAAATCTCCCTGGATGTTCTGGATGCAAAGGGCCATCGCCTTCGCCATTTCTCCAGCACTCCGGAAAATGAATCCCTTCCTCCGGCCAACGTGCCGGAATATTGGTTCTACCCGCCGGACAGTTTGCCCACCGCGGCGGGCATCAATCGCTTTGTTTGGGACCTGCGCTATCCTCATCCTTCAGCGCTGCCTTTCGGCTTCTTTGGCGAACGCCTGGATTACACCGAATACACCCTGCCGGATCACGCGGTACCCGGCGCGACTCCACGTTTCCAGCCGCCCGGTCCGTTGGTTTCTCCCGGTACGTACGAACTCGTTCTCACCGTGGGAGGCAAGTCGTATCGGCAGAAGCTGAATGTTGAGCGGGATCCTCGTGTGCATATTGCTTCGGCGGATTATGCTGCGCAGTTGGACGTTTCGCACAAGCTCTGCGAGTTGATGGATGCTTCAACCGTGGCGTTCCAGGGACTAGCTCCGCTCGGCGAGCAGCTTGCCGAGCGCAAAAACTCCCTTTCTTCCACTGCCCCGAAGGAACTGACCAATGCTTTCGGCGAGGTGGTGAAGCAGTTCCTTGCCGTGGAAACCGGCGTGGAGCAAACTCCGGGCTTTGGCACGATTAACCGTGAGGCAGGCCGTTATCTGGAAATGGTGCAAGCGGCCGATGTGGCGCCAACCGAGTCCGTGAAGAACCTCTATAAGTTCACCTGCGAAGCGTACGGCCATAGTGTGGCCGCTAACAACAAACTCGCCAAGGAAACCATTCCGGCACTGAATAATCAACTCGAAGCGCAAAAACTGGCGCCGTTGAGTTACACGCCCAGCTCGCCGCCAAGCCCGTCCTGCGCGCCCTAAACTTTGCCGATGTGGCTTTGGTGGATAATTGGTACGACCGCTGTGTTCTCTTTGTAGCGGCGGGTTTATCTCGCCGGCAGCGGCACCTAAGCGCCAGCCGCCGCGTTGCGCGTCCCCGAAACATCCGTTTCCGTCACCCCGGTCCCTACTGCCCGAAAACGCACCAGCAGAATAGTTAAGTCATCGGCCTGCCGCGCCCCGCGCGCAAAATTCTCGACGGATTCCAGCACGGTCTTCTTGATATCGTCGAGCGGCATCTCGTTTTTCCCCAGCAACACCGCGCGCAGCCGTCCTGTTCCGTAGAGTTGTTCGTCTGGATCCATCGCTTCGGTGACGCCGTCGCTGTATAGCACTAGGGTGTCGTTGGCTTCCAATTGCAGTGTGGTCGTCGAAAATTCGGCTTCGGGCACCAAGCCCACCGGGAACGAGCCTTCGGTGAAGGCCTCATCGGCAGTGTCTGCGCGCAGGAGGATCGGCGAAGGATGCCCGGCGTTGATGTATTCCAACTTTCCGGCGTCGTCCAGGATGCCGAAGAACATGGTCGCGTAACGTCCGACTTCCGCGTGATCGCACAAGAAGCGGTTCACATGGTTAAACACGCGGGCGGGATCGGTTCCTAGGGTCATGCCGGAAAGCGCGCCCTGCAGCATGGTCGTCAACAGTGCCGCGCCCAAGCCTTTGCCGCTGACGTCCGCCAGCAGAAACGCGGTGCGTTTGTCGTCCAGTGGGAAAACGTCGAAATAGTCGCCGCCCACCGACAAGCACGGAAAATTCACGCCGGTCACGGCGAGATGCGGAAAGTCGCGGAAATTTTTGGGCAGCAGTGCCTGCTGAATATCGCGCGCAATTCCGATTTCCTGCTCGAGCCTTTGCCGCTCGCGCTCTCGTTCCACCAGCCGGGCATTGTCCAGGATGCTCGCCGCGTCGGCCGCGAGCGCATCCAGGATCTGGCGATCCAACTTGGAAAACGCCGTCGGGCGCTTCGAATCGAGATACAACACGCCCAGAAATTCGCCGCGGGTCACATTCGTAGCCGATTCACTGCTGGCCCGCGAAGTGGCATACAACGGAATCACCACCACTGCGCGCAGCCCCTGCGCCACGATACTGGCGGCCGCCTGCAGATTCATTTCCGCCTGTTCAATGTCCTCGGTGATCACCGGCGACTGTTTCTTCATGGCCAGCTGAATCGCCGTTTGGCTGGGCGTCATGCTTTCGGGAGGCAAGCGCTGTCCACCGCTGCGCCGCGCCAGCCGTACACGCAACCGTTCCGAAGGGCTCGACGAAAATGTTTCCACCGCTTCTTCGAGCAGCCCGCGATCCGCATCTGTGACCGCCACCGCGTGATCGATCATTTTCGCCAACACGGAGTCCAGCGGCAGCTGCGAGTGCAGCAGGGAAGTGGCTTCCAGCAGCAGGTTCAACTTGCGCAGCCCGCCTCCGGTCGATTCCGAACTGGTCATGTGGTCGATGCGCGTCAGCAACTGCGGAATAGACTCGTCGGATGTGCCGGTGGCGGCACGGAAAATCACTTGGTAGGAATCTTCCAGGCCAAAGGTGATCACGTCGCCGTCGTTCAGTGCGCGGCTCTCCACCTTGTCGCCGTTGACGAAAATGCCCCGCCGTTGCCCGCGGTCTTCCAGGTAATAACGATTCGCTTCGGTAACGATCGCGCCGCAGTTACGAGAGATGCGGCGATCGGTGAGTTGCAAGTGATTGCCGGTTTCCGCGCCGCGCCCGATCAGAAACGGTGTCTGCGTCACGCGCACGTACTTCCTGGCGCCATCCGGCGAAATTACCTCCAGCACTGCTTCGGCTTGTGCTAGCGTTTCCGTCATTCTTGTGGAGACCTGCCTTCCCGTAAGTCGCGCATTGTAGCATGCAAGCGCGATCAATGCCCTACCCCTTGCTTTGCATCCCCCCTCCCCGCCAGAATACCCGCACTGCCTTTTTTGCGCACCATCCCAGGGCTGCTTGAGGAGTTTGCAAATGCTCTTTCTGTCCCCTTGGCTTCATCCGCTTCCTTGGACCCTCGGCTGCTTTTTGGTAAGCGGCGAGCTGTCCCATGCCGACCCGGTTATTCCGATCCTGATTGCGTCAATTTTCATCACCATGGGCGCCGCCATCGGTGGTTCCCTGATGAAATGGCTGAAGCAGCCCGCGGTTTTGGGTGAGCTGCTGGTCGGGCTTCTGGCCGGGAATCTTGGCTATTACTTACGAGAGCCCACCCTGACCGTTCTGCGCGAGGGGGACAATCTTTCCAAAATCGCTTCTACGGCTCTAACTGGTCCCTACAACCTCGGCGAGGCTGCTTTGAAAGTATTGGGCCCTGGTGCTCACGCTGAATATTTGGCCCAGTTGCTCTCCGGCCCGGACGGGCAGACGTATATCACCATTTATGCCTTCATCGACATCATTTCACGCCTGGCGATTCTGGTCCTGCTGTTCATGGTGGGCCTGGAAATCAGCCTAGTGGAAATGAAGCGCGTCGGCAAATACGCGACCTATGTCGCGGTCCTCGGCATCGTGGTTCCCATGGCCCTGGGTATGGGAGTAATGAAACTACTCCATCCCGACAATCCCCTGGCCGTTGATCTTTTTGTGGGTGGCATTCTCACCGCAACCAGCGTGGGCATCACCGCTCGCGTTCTCCGCGATCTGGGCCGCGAAAATACCGAAGAAGCCCGCATTATTCTCGGCGCCGCAGTCATCGACGATGTGCTCTGCCTGATCGTTCTCGCGGTGGTCAGCGGGCTCGCGGTCACCGGAACGATCAGCGTGGCCTCGATCGCCGCTACCACTGGCAAAGCTGCATTGTTCCTGGTTGCCTCACTCGGTATCGGCATATGGCTTACCCCCAAACTCGTACGCCGCCTCGCCAGTTTCGGTGTCAGCAACCTGAAGCTGCTTTTTGGCGTAAGTTTCGCGTTGCTTCTTGCCTGGCTCGCTAATGTCGCGCAACTGGCCACCATCGTGGGAGCTTTCGCCGCCGGCATGATCCTGAACAGTTTCTTTGACAAGGAAGTCGAAGGCATCTCGCTGCATGACTTGCTCTCGCCCATCGAATCGCTCATCGTGCCGCTGTTTTTCGTTTGGATGGGCATTCAGGTCAAGCTGGAAACCATGGCCAGCAAAGACGTGCTCATCGCCGGCTTGGCGCTCACCCTCGTCGCGATCGTGGGCAAAGTGGCGGCCGGTTGGGGCAGCCCTGCCAGCATGAATCGCCTGGCGGTTGGATTTGGCATGATGCCACGGGGAGAAGTGGGCCTAATCTTTGCAGGGATTGGGCGGGGTATTGGCGTGGTCGACGAAGGTCTGTTCTCGGCGATCGTTCTTCTGGTCATGGTTACCACGGTATTAGCGCCGATCCTGCTGCGCGCCACCATGGGAGCGGGCGGTCCCACAGTTGCGCCGAGGGCCCGCGTAAGCACGCATCATTGATGCTCCTTTCTCGGAGTTCGGCGCGGGAACAGGTTACCTACCTGGCGACATTTCCCAAAAAACTCTTGGTTGGTGCGAATTGAGGCCTATAATCGCCGGGATTGTCCAATGACCGAGGGAATTCCGCGCCGATGAGAAATCTCAGGTTCCTGGTTTCGCTCATCACCAACGACAATGATTTTCAGGTCGAGCAGTCCAACGCAGCGCAGGAAGCGGCTCGGAAGCTGGGAGTGGACGCGCAGATCTTGTTTGCGGATAACGACGCCATCACGCAAAGCACGCAGATTCTGAAGGCCGTGCAAAGTTCCGAAAAAGAACGTCCCCACGGCATCGTCTTCGAACCGGTTGGCGCCACGGCGCTGCCCCAAGTGGCGCACGCCGCGATCGACGCGGGCATCGGTTGGGCCGTGCTGAACCGTGACGCGTCCTACATCTCGGAGTTTCGCCGTACCAGCAAAGTCCCTATTTTCGGGGTGAGCCACGACCAGATGGAAGTGGGCCGCATCGCTGGCCGGCAGTGCATGGCGCTCCTTCCCCGCGGCGGCTCCATCCTTTATATCGCGGGCGCTTCGCAAAACATTGTCGCCAAAGAGCGCGAAATGGGCTTACGGGAAACCCTACCCAAAAATATTCAGTTGGCTACCCTTCGCGGCCAGTGGACCGAAGACAGCGCAACCCGCGCGGTGCGTTCCTGGCTGTCGTTATCCACCTCTCGAAAGGCCGCCATTGATATTGTGCTGTCGCAGAACGATGCCATGGCCATCGGAGCGCGTAAGGCCTTTCAACAACTGAACGATGAAACCGAGCGCGAGCGCTGGCTGGCGATTCCTTACTTAGGCTGTGATGGGGTTCCCAAAACTGGCCAATCCTGGGTGCGCAGCGGCCTGCTGACCGCCACCATTTTCACTCCTCCCACCGCCGGCCAGGCGCTGGAGATGTTGGTCGACGTGTTGGAGAACAAGCGCAACTATCCCGACCGTGTTTTCACCGTAGCCAGTTCGATTCCCGACCTGGACAGACTCGCGCCGCGCGCCAAATAACCTGGCCGCGCACCCAATTTTGTCTTCGGATTGCTAGTAGATCCGATGGAACTATCGGCTAGTGGTTAGGCGCCGCTCGACGTATTCGTTGATATACGCTTCGAAAGCCTCATCCAATTTTTTGGTGATGGGTCCGGTAGTTCCATCCCCGATAGTGTGCCCGGCAATCTCTTTCGCGCCAATGACGTTGCGGTTGGTCGAAGTCACAAACACTTCGTCGGCGCTGTACAAATCTTCCAAGCGCATGGTCTGCTCGACAATCGCGGTGTTCGCTTCACCCGCGACCTCCATGAGCACTCCCCGGGTCACGCCTTCCAGGCACCCCGAACTCAGTGGCGGCGTGATGACCTTGCCGCCCTTCACCGCAAAAATATTCGCCGCGGTACATTCGCTCACTTCGCCACGCTCATTCAGCAGCACCACTTCATCGAATCCTTCGCGATGCGCTTCCGCCACGGCCCACACGCTGTTCAGCCAGGAAATCGTCTTCACTCCTGCCAGAGGCGAGGCTGCGTGCCTGCCATGCTCGCGCACAGTCAAGCGCGTAATCTCCGGATAGTGCGGCAGGTCCGCGCTGGTGATGACCAGGTCCACTTCCGGCATCTTTTCATCACTTCGCCAGCCACCCACGGTGTTCCACACCAGGTAAATTCGCGCACAGCCCTCCTTCACCTCATTTGCCCGAATCACTTCCTGCAGCATTACCCGTACCCGTGCTCCCGAATAGGGCAGGGGCAGCCGGGTCAAGGTGGCGTCCTTTTCCAGCCGGCGCCAGTGCCGTTCGTAGGCGAACGCTTCCCCGCGGGCGATGCGCACCGTTGTAAACAAGCCCCAGCCGCAAATCAGCCCCGCCTGCCCCGGCGACCACCGGGCCTTTTCCACGGGGCGCAATTCCTCATTATGAAACACATAGCGATGGATCACGGATTCACCTGGCCACCTGTAGCAGCGGCTCTATGCCACCGATGGCGGGATATACCCGCCGCTACACAAAGAGCATTGTACCGGAAACACGGGGGTTGCTGCTGTGGCTGGTCGCCGATGCCACTAGCGGGCACGAAATGGGTGACTTTCATCACAGCCGCGTGAGCCACCTGGTTGTCACAATGGCAAGGTGCCTCGTCCCTCCGCAACTCGCCTCCGCACAATCTCCCAGATTAGCTTTGCCTTGCTCTTCCTGTTCCTGATCCTGCGCAGCGATTTTCGCCCCGCGGCTTCCGGCTCGCCGCAGGACTTGCAACTCACGTCGCCCGTCGCGCTGTTTTTCCAGTTGGATCCCCTGGTGGCCATCTCCAATGCGCTGGCCAGCCGCGCCTTGTATCAAGGCTTGCTGTGGAGCCTGTTGATTCTGATTCCCACTTTTTTCCTGGGGCGTTTCTTCTGCGGCTGGATCTGCCCCATGGGTTCGCTCAACCACTTCTTTGGCAGCTGGAAGTCGGAATCCAAACGCGGCAAACAGCGCATTGATTCCAATCGCTACAAACCCTGGCAAGCCACGAAGTATTACATCTTGATTGCCGTGCTGGCGGCAGCCCTCTTCGGCACTGGCCTGGTTGGTTGGTTCGATCCCTTTTCACTCCTCACGCGCTCGCTCGGACTCTCCATCCTGCCGGGTCTTGACTATCTTACGAACGCCGCTCTTTACTCCGTGGAATCCAGCAGTTTTGCCGCCGTGCGTTTTATTGGCGGCCTGATTCACGCGCTTCTGAATTTGACTGTGCTCAGTTTGAAGCAAGCGCATTTTCGCCAGGGCTTTTTCCTCGGAGCTCTGTTCATTCTGATTCTGGTGCTGAACCTTCGTGTCACGCGTTTTTTCTGCCGCGCACTGTGTCCCTTGGGCGCACTGCTTGGGTTCATCTCCCGTTGGTCCATCCTTGGTCTGCAGAAGCATCCCGCGTCCTGCGACGACTGCAACCGTTGCCTGCTGCACTGCCAGGGTGGCGACGATCCCATCGGCGGCGTGCCTTGGCGCAAATCCGAATGCATGCTGTGCATGAATTGTGTGGGCGAATGTCCACATCACGGTTTGGAGTTTAAGCTTTTTCCGCAAGGCAGCACCCGCGAAGCCCCCAGCTTGCAGCGCCGCAAGGTCCTCGCCGGACTCGCCACCGGTGTGGCGGTGCTCCCATTGCTGCGCGCCAGCACTTCTTTCGCGGCAGAGAAAAGCGATCGCCGCATCCGTCCGCCCGGCGCTCTCGGCGAGTCGGATTTTCTGGCGCGCTGTGTCCGTTGCGGCGAATGCATGAAGGTTTGCCCCAATAATGCGCTGCATCCGGCCTTCTCTGAAGGCGGCCTGGAAGGTGTGTGGACACCGGTGCTGGTGCCGCGCATCGGCTATTGCGAACCCAGCTGCGTGCTTTGTTCTGAGGCGTGCCCCACCGGCGCGATCTGGGAAATCACCGCGAAAGCAAAAGCGTGGTCGGTGGACGTCTCCAAGGACAGCAAGCCTATCCGCATCGGCACCGCCTTCTATGACCATGGCCGCTGTCTGCCGTGGGCCATGGCCACCGAATGCATCGTGTGCGAGGAATGGTGCCCCACTTCGCCCAAAGCCATTTATTTGCAACCGGCGGAGGTCCTCGACGCCAAAGGCCAGACGAAAATTCTGAAGCAGCCGCGCGTCGATCCCGAAAAATGTGTTGGCTGCGGTGCGTGTGAATATGCCTGCCCGCTGCAGGATCGACCGGCTGTGTATGTCACGTCTATCGGAGAAACGCGCTCTTCCGCGAACCAAATTTTGCTGAACCAGAAGAGGAAAACCACACGGTCATGACCCACTCTACCCGCGATCGCAACTTACTCTTGCCGGCCTTGACCTGGCTGGCCCTCGCCGTCACCCTCGGCGTGATCCTGTTGTTCTGCTTCGCGTGCCAGCGCCCAGCCGCCTCCGCGACCTCGCTCTTCCCTGATTCGGCCGAAGCTCCCGCCTGGAGCAAAGCTCCAGAGATTCGCACCTTCCCCGCCGACAAGCTTTCCGACTACATCGACGGTGACGCTGAGAAATATCTCAAAGCCGGTGTACGTAGTACCTCCACGGCCGACTATAAATTCGGAGACAGAGTGCAAGCTACCGCCGACGTATACACCTTCTCCTCCTCGGACGGCGCGAAAGTCATCCTGGAATCCGAGCCCGCCATGAACGCGCAAACTCCTGCGCTCGGCGACGCCGCTCGCCTTTTCGCGCAGAGTCTTACGTTTCGTAAAGGGCCATATCTGGTTCGCATCGTTGCGTACCAGGATTCGCCTGAAGTCGCGCCCGCTCTATTGAGTCTCGGCCAAGCCATAGCAAAGAAACTGCCGCGTTAGGAGGAGGATGAGGAGATGAAAAACGGAAAAGGAAAAACTCGCCGCGACTTTCTGAAAGATTGCGCCATCGGTGCGCTGGCCATGGGCGCGAGCCGCTATGCTCTGGCGGACAACAAGGTCAATCCTCCCACTCCCGCCAGCCCCAAATCTAAAGTCGTCATCGCGCGTGATCCATCGCTCTACGCCAACAGTTCCAGCCCCGATTCTGCGCGTGTGGAAAAACTGCTCGACCAAGCCATGCAGAATTTCTTCCAGTCTCCCGACCCAATCAGCCCCTGGAAGAAGATCGTCCGTCCTGGTGAAGTGGTCGGCCTAAAGGTGAATACTATTGCGGGCCCTGGCCTCTCCACGCATCCGGTTCTGATTGCCATTATTTGCGAACGCCTACAGCAAGCCGGCGTCAAAGCCGGCAACATCGTCGTTTGGGATCGCACCGAGGGTGAACTCGACCGTGCCAACTTCCGTCTCTCTTCGGACCCGGATCGCGTCCGCTATATGGGAACCGATGCAAAGCAAGTGGGCTACGACGAAACGGTCTTCACCGCGGGTGGAATCAAGACACGGCTCTCCAGCCTGCTGACGCGCACCTGCGACTGCATGATCAACGTGCCAATTCTGAAGAATCACGAAATGGCCGGAGTCACCCTGGCGCTGAAAAATATGTACGGCGTGAACGATAATCCCAGCAAGTTTCACGCCGATAATTGCTGCCCCGGTGTCGCCGATCTGAATCTGCTCCAACCGATTCGCGGCAAATTCCGCTTCGTTGTCGGAGACGCCATGACCGCATGTTTCGCGGGCGGGCCTATGTACAAGCCGCAATATGCCTGGAAATATAACGGCGTGATGGTGGCTTCCGACCCCGTGGCCATTGATTACACCGCCTGGCAGATCATCGAAAAGAAGCGCGCCGAACGCGGCCTGAACACCCTGGCGCAAGCGGGCACGCCGGCAAACTACATCGCCGTGGCCGCGGATGCGCAACATCGTCTGGGCACTAACGATCCCGCTCGCATTGAGCTTGTGGAGGTTTAGCGCAGTGAACCAACCTCATCCGACTCATCCAGAAGAGCCGGTTGCGCCGCTGACACGCAGGGAAGCGCTGGTACGCGTCTTGCGTTTGGCGGGCATCAGCGCCGGCACGGTTGCCGCGGGCTACTGGCTCTCTGCGCGCAGCGTGGTTCCCGCGGAAAAAGTGCTCGCGGTGGTTCGCCACAGCCACACGGTCGCGCCCAATTCCGCATTTCCGGATTTGACCGTGCTGAGCGGCGATTCCCCTCGCGCGCTGGTGCAACGCGCTTTGAAAGAGCTGGGCGGCATCCAACGATTCATCTCGCGCGCAGACGTGGTCATCGTCAAACCGAATATCGCCTGGGATCGCACTCCCGAACAAGCTGCCAACACCAATCCAGACGTGGTTGCGGAAGTCGTGCGCGAATGCTGGTCGGCCGGCGCCAAGAAGGTCATCGTGACCGATGTCAGCTGCAATGACTCCCGCCGCTGCTTCCAGCGCTCCGGCATAGCCGATGCCGCGCGTGCCGAAGGCGCGGACGTGCTTCTTCCCGATCCTTCCAAATTCCGCGAAGTGAATCTTGGTGGAGACATGCTCGAAGATTGGCCGGTCTTTCAACCTTTCCTCGAAGCCGACAAAATTATCAACCTGCCCATCGCCAAGCACCACAGCCTCACCGGCACTACCCTCGGCATGAAAAATTGGTACGGCATCCTCGGGGGCCAGCGTCATCGTTTGCATCAGCAGATTCATCAGAGTTTAGTGGATCTGGCCGACTTCGTTCGTCCGACGCTGACGATGATCGACTCGTATCGCGTGTTAATCCGTAACGGGCCGACCGGTGGCAACCTCGAGGATGTGCTGCTGAAAAAGACTCTGGTTGCCGGCACGGATCCGGTCGCTCTCGATGCTTATGTGGCTAAGGCCTATTGGAATCTCGACTCGCCCGCGCTGCCCTATTTGAAAATGGCCGTCGATCGCGGCTTAGGCTCGCTGGAGTTCGAAAAACTGCGCACCCAAATCGTCGCTCTTCCTTCCACTTCCTGATTGCACGGGGAAAATTATTGCGGTTTCACTTCTGCCAGAAACTGGATGGCTACGCCGCACTGTTCTTCCGCCAGTCGCTCCACGCGCACCACTTGCCCTAAATACTCGCGGTCCTGCGGGTTGCGTGGGTTATGGAAGGGCACCGTCACATGAAGGCGCATCCCTTCCGTGTACGTGCTCACTGGAGTGACAAAATAGATGCCGTCGCGGGAAACGTTCTTGGTGATATTGACTTCTTCAATGGCGGCGTCCTGGGGATCAGACGCACGTATCTTAAGCGGTTGGCCGATTCGGATGCGCCGGCTGCGGCGCTTGTCTCGCAAGTTCATGGGCCGGCCTGTAGACAACGTTGAAACAAACGGAATTTCGATATTCGCGATGCCAGGATAATTGCCCGAGGAACCGTTACTGATTACCAGTTTTATAGCTTGCGGACAGGTTGTAAAGCTGGAATTCCCGGATGTGTGCTTCAGAGGTAGTATCCAGGAGGTTCAGCCGCACTTCTTGTGCCGTCACTGGCGGGAAGTGATCGATTTTCTTGTGTCCGATGGCTTGCCCTTCCACGACGCGCTTCCATTTGCCGTTTTCCAGAACTTCTATCGCATACTTCTGCACATGCTGCCCATCGTTCAGCCATTCCATGGTTAATGCGCAGTCAAAAGTCATAGGCTGCTTGAACGTTACGTGGATCATCGCGCGGTGCGAGCCCGCCGGTGCCGACCAAAAGGTCTCCGGGTTGTCATCTAGCGCTTCGTTCGTTGTGAACACGGTAGGGTCGAGTTTTCTGTCTTTCATCAGGTTGTGGCTGTAGCGCTGGCGAATTGCTTCTCCAAACTCCTTCAACCGCGCCACATCCGCCTCCGGCACGCGTCCCTCGCGGTCTGGCGCGATTCCCAGCATTAATTGCGCCCCATGCCCCACGGTTTCGTCATAGGTATCTACCAATTCTGCCAGGCTCTTCAAGCTTTTCTCATCATTGGGATGCCAGAACCAGTGTGCGTTGCGCAACGGCGTGTCCGCTTCCACCGGCCGCCATCTTAAGTAGCCAGCGCGGTCCACCACGTTCCAATTCTCGTAGTTCACCCGCCCTTCTTCGTTGCCCACCCAGCGCAGGTCCGCGTACTTGTAAAGCGCCACGTCTGCGAACACCAAGGTGTTCGGCTGCCACATCCGCAACTGCTGCACGATTTTGTCGAAATCGTAAGTGTGGCCGGCGCTGCCCGCCCCGTCCATCCAGAATTCCACCAACTCGCCGTAATTCGACGCGAGTTCATCCAATTGCCCCAGATAGTAAGTGTCATATACGGCGGAATCCGCATAGCGCGGATCGTGCCGGTCCCATGGCGAGAGGTAGATTCCGAACTTCAACCCGTACTTTCGCGCGGCTTCAGCCACGTCGTGTACCAAATCGCCTTTTCCGCGCTCCCATGGACTGCTCTTCACGCTGTAATCGGTAAGTTTGGTGGGCCACAAGCAAAAACCATCGTGATGCTTGGCGACTAGAATCACGTACTTGGCACCCGCCGCTTTTACGGCTTCGATCCACTGCTCCGCGTCTACATGACCCGGATTAAACACACTCGGTGACGCAGTCCCGTCGCCCCATTCACGGTCCAGGAACGTGTTGGTGCTGAAGTGAAAGATCGCGCCAATTTCGAGGTCCTGCCAAGCCACTTGCTGTGGGCTGGGCTTGATGTCCACAAAATTTTGCGCCGAATTTTTCACCGGGAACAAAGCAAGCGAGAGCAGCACCAGAAAAGAAAAGCGATAGGCCATGGGCATGTCACAACTACCTAAGTTTTCTCGGACATTTTCAAAGTCGCCGCCATTGTAGGTATGCCCCTGGAGCGCTGTCAATCCATCTCGCCTTTTTTGCTAAAACGTTTTAAATTACCCAAGACGCGGTGTCCGCCATCACCTTCGCACGCTGCGAACCCGCGCTATGCTTTATGCGCGAGTTACTCACCGCAAATTCGAGGGCCCATGCCGCTACTGTCCAGAATTATTCTATTTGGTGCTTCCGCGTTGTTCGTTCTTCCTGTCTCGCACACCGAAGAAGCCAAAATTCTGACGAATCAAGTCGGTTACAACGCCACCGGTCCCAAACACGCCGTCATCATTGGCGCGGCTCAAGATCAATTCAGTGCCTGCACGCTGAATGACGCGCGCGATCACCAAAAAGTCTTGGACGTTCCCGCGCAGCACGCCGGACCCGTCAAAAAATGGCGCGACTGGGATTTCTGGACCCTCGATTTTGATTCCTTCTCCACAGAAGGCACCTACTATCTCACCTGCGCGTCCGGCGATCATTCGATAAGCTCTTATCCCTTCCTCATCCAGCGCTTTCTTCTCGAGCGCAACACCCTCTCCGACGCCATCTACTTCTTCAAGGAAGAACGGAGCAGCGGCCAAATGGATAAGGCCGATCATCATCTCCATTTCGACGGCAAGAAAACCGGCACGCTGGATGCCCATGGCGGCTGGTGGGACGCCACCGGCGATTACGGCAAGCACCTTTCGCATCTTTCCTTTTCCACGTACTTCAACCCGCAGCAAATTCCGTTCGTGGTCTATAGCTTCTTCAAGAGCGCGCAGCTTTTGAACCAGCGTGGCGTGCCGGAAATGGTTCGCTATCAGGACCGCATGCTCGACGAAGCGATGTTTGGCGCCGATTATCTCGTGCGCGTCAAAGTCCCCAACGGTTCCTTCTACCGCTCCATCTCCACCGGCGGCCCGAAACAGGTTCCCGAACTCCGCAAGGTGGCCGGCGAAATGAAAAAGTTTGGCATCTACACCACCAGCGAGAAATCGCCTCGTGGCATCGTCGAGCAGGCCAACAACGACCTCGAGTACGAAGTCAGCTACCGCTCCGGCGGTGGAGTGGCCGTGGCCGCGCTGGCCATCGCCTCCACTTATCCCATCTCCGGCGAATACAGCAGTGCCGATTACCTGAAAGCCGCCGAAGAAGGCTTCGATTTTCTGGAAAAGAACAATCTGAAACTAACCAACGATGGCAAGGAAAATATTGTCGACGATTATTGCGCGCTTATGGCCGCCACGGAACTTTATCGCGCTACCCACAAGGATGTGTACAAAGCCGCCGCCGACAAGCGCGCCGCCAGCCTCATGTCTCGCCTGATCAGCAACGGCGGCTACAGCGATTACTGGCGCGCCGATGACGCCACACGCCCCTTCTTCCACGCTTCCGATGCGGGCCTGCCGGTCGTCAGCCTGCTTTACTATGCGCAGATCGCCAGCCCGGAAATTCAGCAAAAAGTCCGCGATACGGTCAAGAAATCGCTCACCGCCCAACTGGCCTTGAATCGCGATGTGAACAATCCGTTCGACTATGCCCGCCAGCTCACCCAGGATAAAGACGGCAATCGCCACATCACCTTTTTCTTCCCTCACAACACCGAAGTAGCTCCTTGGTGGCAGGGTGAAAACGCTCGCCTCGCTTCTCTCGCTACCGCCGCGCGGTTGGCCGCTCGCCAATTTCCAGACGATCCCGCATTTCAGAAGCAATTGCGCGCTTTTGCTGTTGACCAGCTCAATTGGATTATCGGGTTGAATCCCTTCGATTCTTCGATGATGAACGGCGTGGGCCGCAACAATCCGCAATACCTCTTCTTCGATTCCTGGGAGTACACCAACGCTCCAGGCGGCATCTCCAACGGCATCACCGCCGGCTTCAAGGACGAGGAGAGTATCGATTACAACTTGACCTTCCATCAAACCGGCGCCGACAACGATTGGCGTTGGCAGGAGCAGTGGCTCCCGCATGGCGCCTGGTACATTTTCGCGGTGTCCGCCCACGACGAATCCGGCCAGACCCGGCCGTAAATTTGTCTGTGATCCAAATCTCAGAAAACCGCACAACTCGCTGAAAAGACGAGCCTTCGGCCCGTGCGCCAAGCCATTGCCGAATTCCCCCAAATGTGCCAAAAATGAATTGTCATGACTACCACACTCGAACTACCAACCTCCAAATTTAAAGCCTTGACTCGGCTTGTTGGCAACACTCCGCTCGTTTCCATCCACTTCCGCTATCGCGGCACGCACCGCGTCCTGTTTGCCAAATCCGAGTATTTGAATCTTACCGGCAGCATCAAAGACCGTATGGCCGTGGGCATTCTCCAGAAAGCCTACGCCGAAGGCAAAATCGCTCCGGGCTACACCATCGCCGAAGCTACCAGCGGAAACACCGGCATCGCCTTCGCGGCCATTGGTCGCATGCTCGGGCATCCCGTCAAAATTTTCATGCCAGACTGGATGAGCCAGGAGCGCGTTCACCTGATCCGCAGTTACGGTGCCGAAGTGGTTTCGGTCAGCAAGGGCGACGGTGGCTTCCTCGGCAGTATTCGCATGTGCGAGGAGTTCGCCGCGTCGCGCAACGACGTTTTTCTGCCGCGCCAGTTCTCCAATCCCGCCAATTCTGAAGCGCACGAAGAAACCACCGGTCCGGAAATTTGGTCGCAGCTTCTTTCTGTCGGCAAGCGCGCCCAGGCTTTCGTCGCCGGCGTGGGCACCGGCGGCACGGTCATGGGCGTGGGCAAATACCTGCGCAAGCAGGATGCTTCCATTCGCATTCATCCGGTCGAACCCGCCGAGTCGCCCACCCTCAGCACCGGCTGCAAAGTGGGCAATCATCGCATTCAGGGGATTTCAGACGAATTTATCCCAGAGATCGTCCAGCTCAAGGATCTCAACGAAGTGATCGCCGTTTCTGATGGCGACGCGATCCAAATGGCCCAGAAGCTTGCCATGCAACTGGGCCTCGCCGTGGGGATTTCGTCGGGATGCAATTTCCTGGCGGCCGTGAGGGCGCAGGACAAAATCAGTCCCAACGCGGTAGTCGCCACGGTCTTTTGCGACGACAACAAGAAATATCTCAGCACCGCATTGATGAGCGAGGAGTCGGCCAAGCCTGGCGATCTCTCGCCGGAAATCGAACTCCTCGGCCTGGGCACCGTAGGCCGCGCCTGCGAATTCTGCCACTAACGCTTCGATCCGTCGGCGAATTGCAGCATTTTTATTAACTTATTAGCGCAAACGCGCCTACGAACCGGACTCCGCCAGCGATTGCGCACCGGCCCGGCACGGCAAAATCCAAAACTCGCTCAATAGATATTTATACAAGTAATCGATGGGCTTCGGCGGGTGCAAACCATCGGCATAGACCATTCCATTCACACTGTCCCAGGACCAGCTGGACTTATCGAGATCATTCACGTACTGTTCCAGCTCCTGAGTGGTCATCGGATGCGCCACCAAGCGTACATTCTGGGTAAATAAGCGCGCGACTGCCTCCAGCAGCATTCCCGGCAGATTCTGGTAGCGATTCTTCATAAAGTGCACCAGCCCAATAAGTGGCACCGCAAAGTGGATTCGCAATTTGGTGTAGCGATTCAGGAACGCACTCATCTCGTACAGTTCCTGCGCTCGGAACAACATCACCCCATAGCCCAGTTTCCTCAGCGTCTCGACCAATCCTACGATTTCTCCGATGGGCAAGGTTCGCAGCTCTTCCTGCCCCGGTTCCGGCGACAGGCAGAACAATCCCAGTGCGCCTTTGCTGTCTTTTAATTCGTCTTCCGGAAGTTCCGCTAGTGTCATGCGGATCATGTCCGCGTGCATGCGGTCCGCCAGCCGAAATCTGCCCGGGGCCATCACCAGCGCGCGCTTGTACAGCAATTCGTTTGCGGGGAGCACGCCGCCTTCCGCTGGAAACACCACCGCTTCCGCATAACCTCCGGTTACCAGAGACGCCTGAATCTCTTGCCGGTTCCATGCTTCGAAGGCCGGGCCGCTTAGTTCCACGCTATCGATTTCCAGGCGTTGCAGTGTCAGGTCCTCGAAAACACTGGCCAAAAACTCCGTGGGATTGCCGATGGCATGATGGGTGGCATACAACAGGTTCACTCCCAGAATCCCCACGGCCTCTTGCTGCTGCTCATTGCTGGGGTCGCGCAAATTGATGTGTAGAATCACCTCGCTGGGTTGGCCTTCGGCTTGTTGCTGGAAACGCAAGCCCATCCAGCCGTGGCAATCATTCGTTCCGGAATAATTGCGTGCGGAAATGGTGTCGACAAACGCGAAAAATTTTGTAGTGGACCCGCGCGTTTCCGCCAATTGCCCCAACAACTGTTGCCATTCGCTCTCCAGCATTGCCTGCAGCCTGGGCTTGCTGACGTAGCGCGTACCGGCGCCGTACAGGTCGTCGCTCACTTCCTTGTCATACGCCGAAATCGTTTTCGCTACCGTTCCCGACGCGCCGCCCACGCGCAGAAACCACCGCGCCACTTCCTGGCCCGCGCCAATTTCCGCAAACGAGCCGAATATCGTGCCATCCAGATTGATGGATAGCGCTTTTTGGGGTGTCCCTTGTTTTTCCGGTGCGTCCATGGCCCTCTCCGACAGGCCATAGACTCTATCATTTCGTACGACGTTGTAGCAGCGGCTTTACGCCGCTGAGCCGCGGAGTAAGCCCGTCGCTTCAAGTGTTCAGGGACACCTGGAACATAGGGCAGGGAATTAGGATAAATCCTGCATGGCGGTGCGGAAGCGCTTCAGGCGGCCTATGCGGCGCCTGTCCTCAGGGATTTACACGCGCTTTGGTGCCGTTGGTTCCTGTTCCTTGGGCACATATTCGCCCCCGGGTCCACGGTCCCAATTGCGAGTCGTAACCCGCTCCGGATTTTGCGCCCGGAACGTTTCCGCGATGTAGCAATTCCAGCAGACCGGCAGGTACGTCTCGAAAATCGTGGGCAGTTGTTCCGGCGGAATTTCGTTCCACTGCTTGGCGACGCGTTCGGGCGATAGCAGTGCCGGGTGCCGGTCGTGCCAGTGCATGTCCGTAAACGGCTTCTGGCAATACGCGCAGGACTTTCCCTTGTACCAGTCCGCTACGATATTCCACACCAGGCAATGTGCCGGGTCCGCATTCACCTGGCTCAGGCAGTCCTGCCCGCAATTGCGCCGCTCCGGCCAGCGCGAACACTGGTCCAGTCGAACTTCCTGTTTGCCAATCAACGCGGTGCTTGCGGCCTTGCCCGCGTCTACATGCACCGCGGCGGCTTGATGCGTCTCCGGACACGTCACCAGCCTCTGTCCGCGATACCGCAAATAGTTGCGCACTCCCAGTGTGATGCCAAAGACCAACGTGCCCACCAGCAGCACCAGAACCGCTGCCAATATGAGGTTGCCAACAATCATGCTCCCTCCTCTGTCCGGCAATTCGTCTGGCCGGACCACCCCTGATGGGAATTTGCAGGAGCCTCTCCAAATCGGCAGGCTTGGCGGAACGACTCATCTGGCGAGAAAACAAGGGTTTAGCCCGACTGGTCGCGCAGCTACGTCCTTACTGAGCGCTCTTCCGCGCACTCTTGTGCGCCAATTTACGAACTGTTGAGCCTTTCCGCTGGCTATTTCGCCGGGCGCGACAGGAGGTTAATCACCATCTTGTTGAACTTCTCCACGTTGAGATCTTCCTGCACACCGACCGGTTGCTCACCCAACCGGGGCTGGTTCCCAGGGGTCCACACCAGCGTGTTCCCGTAGCCTGCGGTGTGCGAAATATCGATGTCCATGTACAGTGTCTCTTCTTTTGTGATGATGCCCGGATCCAGCCAAGCCGCCGCGGCCAATTCGTCCCACAAATACTCTTCATCGGCCCATTGTCCGATGTACTTCGCTGCGGGCGTGCCTGCTTTAGCGATCTCTTCGATCATCGCCTTGGTCATGCGCGTCTTCACGGAAATGTCCACGGTCGTCACCGTGATCTTTTTCCACGGCGCCCGCAGCACGATGTGCACTGCTTCCGGATCGAACCAAAAGTTGAATTCCCGCCGGTTCGATTGTGCCCAACTCATCGGCTCAAGCGGCGCAATGCTTCCGCCCATGACCACCAGTTCCTGCGCAAGTTCTGGAAATTGGGGATCGAGACTGATAGCTTGCGCCAGATCCGTCAGCGGTCCGCCGGCATAAATGGTCACTTCGTGCGGGTATTGGTGCACCATGCGAATCAGGAAATGCGCCGCATCCTCGCTCTCCGGCTTCAGCGATGGATTCCCCTCCGGCAACGGATTCGGCACCTCGAATGGGCCGTGATACGCGCCGGCATTCCATGCGCCGGTCAGCGTCGAACCCGTCGACGATTTGATGCGATGCTCATTCCATGCACCCTGGTAGGTCACCTTCCCATACAACTGTTCCCACCGCTTGATCTCTTCCTTGCTGTTGATCAGCGGAAATACCGCGCCGGGATACACCTTGATGTTGCTGTGCCCGGTCAACTCCAGCATGCGCAGTGTGTGCGCCACTTCTTCGTCGCGCCACTGGTCTCCGCTCACTACCGTAATCCCCAGCACTTCCGCTTGCGGCGATTGCAGCAGCAGCAACATCGATTGTTGATCGGTGGTCGCTGGCCCCCGCGCATCCTGATCGATGATCACCTTGCGCGTCTGCGCGTGCATCACCGCGGCAGCTGCCAACACTAACAACAGCGACTGCAGAATTCTGCGTTTCACGAATCAGCCTCTCCGCCGATTTTGTCGGCTCATGGGGTGGCCGGTCTTTAGACCGGTCAGAAACACGCAACCACGAGATTCTCGCGACATCCTATGTCCTGCCCGAACGGAAGCTTGTCATCCTGAGCCGCGTGTTTTACGGCGAAGGATCTCACCCGCCCCCCGCCTCCCAATGATTCATCGTGCTCACAATTGAGCCCAAGCCTCAAGATGACAGTTTGGAGCATTGGAGGGGCATTCCAACGTCGCACCTGCGTGAAGCGAAGCAAAAAATCCAGCTTGTATGTCAGTGCAGCGTTGCGATTACATCCGGAATCGTTTTACCTGTCAAATCCTGTGTGTTTCTGCGGCACTTGGCGGTTTCAAAATCACTCCCACTCCCGCGCGGCCATTCATCAACACCGTCAGCGGTTCCGCGAACCGCAAATGCCGCACGCATCCGCGTTCTTCTTCCGCCGGTTGCGCCGCCAGCCAATCCCAATCCACCATGCCTTCGCCAACATCGGGGTTCACCGTAAAATAGCCCACCTGAAACGCCGACAAATTTTGGAAAAAGTGGCTGCCCTGCGACGGGGTCACGCGGAAATCCCGGAACCCCGCTTCCAGAATCACTCGTGCGCCCGAAATATCGTCCCACTCCACCGGAATGCCCAGCCACGGATCGTTCGAGCCCCACCTTCCCACGCCCACCAGAAGGTACGGCCGGTTTTCCCCCATCAGCTTCGCGTTGAAATACGCCACGTGGCCTGCTACTTCCTGGCTTTGTGCACGCTCGAACCTCTGCCCGTCGACCACCAGCACGTCCAGCAGATTCCCCACTCGGCCATTCCCTAGCACTTTCGTGCTCTGGGCAATCAACTGCGACCGCTGCACTTGCTCAAGGTGCAGTTCCTCCACTTCGTGCGACAGCACCAGCGGACGGATCTGCAAAAATCCAAATTGTGCCGGTTCGCCCGCCTGCCGCGCTAACCGAACCGCAAATTCAATCTCCACCGGCTGCCCAAAGGCGTGTTCGCCGTCTCTCACTAATTCATCCAGCAGCGCCGCCAACGGAAACACGCCGTATTTGAGGATCGGCGCAAACGTCACCACTCGCGCTCCCGGCCGGCCCAATCCGTCGGTGATCCGGTCGTTATCCGCCGAATACGTCGAGCCCAACGCGTCTAGCGTTCCGTCCTTCTCCGCTTCGTCCAGGCTGAATCGCACTTCGCGCAGCCCTGGCGGCGAAGTCTGCTCCGGCATATGGTTCACCGAGAGCGCCCAAAAATCCGTTTGCGATTGCGACAGAAAATCTTCCACCGACGAAAATTGCACCAGGTGCGAAGGATACCGCGGGCAAAACGTCAAACACTTGCCGCCATCCACCACGGTGCGTCCCAAGCCCAGCGCCACTGCCGCGATTCCGTCTTCAAATGCCATCGGGGGTACCGGATAGAAATTCCGCGAACGAGCCACGCCCGAAAAATCCGGATAGAATCGCGATCCGAAAAACGATCCCACCACCTGTTGCAGGATCACCGCCATTTTTTCTTCTTCCAGGCGAAATGGGGTGGCCCGCACGTACGCCTTGGCGTGCCGGCTGAACGTCGACGCGTATACCAGCTTGATCGCTTCGCAAAGTTGGTTCAGCCTGTGACCGGCATCCTCTTGCTGGTTACCGAGCATGAAAGTCTCGTAGACGCCGGTGAACGGCTGGTATTGCGAATCTTCCAACAGGCTCGATGAACGCACCGCCAGTGGGAATCGCGCTTCCGCCAAATAAGCCCGCAAATCTTCCACCAGCGCTGCGGGAAGCGTAGCTTCCAGGAAGCGCTGCTCGATTTCGCTGTCGTCTGTCGCGTGGATCGCAAAATCCAGCAGGTTGTTTTCCGCCAAAAACTTGTCGAACGCATCGGTGGCCACCACCACCGCCGGCGGCACACTCACATTTACATTGGGAAATCGCCGCACGTACCGTCGCTTGTGCAGCAGGTGCCGCACAAATGCCAAACCCCGCGCCTTTCCCCCAAGCGAACCCGAACCGATTCGTAGAAAATAGGATCCCCCGCTTTGAAACGCCGCCGGCTTAAAATCTCCAATCAGCACATCGCTTTGTTCCCGCCGGTATTCCGCTATGGAATCAATCAACGTCCGCCGCAAATCCTCAATCGTCGGGAAATCGGAAACTTTGCGCGGCCGGAATTTCTGCGCCAGCGCGAATTCGGTCCGCGCCGTGAACCAATGTGAGAAGTGATTCCGTTCCGCATGATACGCGATACTTTCCGCCGGCACCCTGCGCAGGCACTCTTCCAGGGAATTCAAGTCCGTCGCCCGCGCCACTTCCGCGCGGTCCGGCGTGCGAAATACGAAATCGCCGAACGCAAACTGCTGCGTCAGCAATTTCCGCAGGTCGCGCAAGAATGTCGGCGACCCTTTCCGCAGGAAGGAATAGCCCTGTTCGTAAGCGCTTTGCCGGAACGCCGTGCGGCTGGTCTGCAGCACAATCGGCACATCCGCCGCCATGGCACGTATGTTGCGGGCCAAATCAAATCCGGCGTCGGCGCTCAACGCTCCCGCATGGGGGAATTCCACATCGCTAACCACGCCCAGCAGGTGCTCCTGATATTTCACCGCCAGTGCGTACGCGTCCTCGTAATTCGAGGTCAGCAAAATTTTCGGCCGCGCCCGCATGCGCATCAGTTTGTGCGCCAGGTTCACGCCTTCCTGAATCACTCGCCGCGTCTGCGAAATCAGCTCCGTGTACATCAACGGCAAGAACGACGAGTAATACCGGATGTTGTCTTCCACCACCAACACCACCGGCACGCCCATCATCGACGCGTCGTGCTCCACGTTCCAGTGGTCCTCGATGTACTTCACCACCGCGATCAGCACCCGCGGCGTCCCTTGCCACAAGAAAATTCTTTCGATGTCGGTTACCGGATTCCGCGCAACAAACTTCTTGATCTCGCGGTAGTCGTACGCCAGCACCACCACTGGCACTTGGAGCCCCGCGGCTTTAATCTCACGCGCCAGCTGCGCCGCATTCATATCCCCGACCGCTAGATTCGTCAGAATCAGATTGAACTGCGGCTCGGCCTTGGCGCGTTCCAGCGCCTCGCGGCAACTCGACACATGCGTGATGCGCGGAATCTGCTGTAGGTGCAGTTCCTGCGACTCGCTGACCAGCAATTCGTTCAGCCGCCCGTCCTCGCGTAGGATGAACGAGTCATATAGGCTCGACACCAGCAGAATATTCTGCACGCGATAGGGCATCAGGTTATCGAAGCCCTCAAACTGCATCTCCACATCCGGGAACGGTATCGGCAGCAACTGCTGGTTCACGTTCGAAACTCCCGTACACGCGAAAACGGCGGGATGGCTCGTAACCACCCCGCCGCAATCCTACTCCGAGCAACTACTGGCGTATATGACCGTTGAAACGCTGTTGCTAGGCACTCGCCGCTAGTCACTCGCCACTGTCTTTTACACCAGGCCCTGATCCAGCATCGAATCCGCTACCTTCACGAACCCAGCGATATTCGCGCCATACACCAGGTTGCCCGGATGTCCATACTTCTCGGCTGTGTCGTACGCGTTCTTGTGGATCGCGATCATGATCTTGTGCAGACGATCGTCCACTTCTTCGCGCGTCCAACTCAGCCTCATGCTGTTCTGGCACATTTCCAATCCACTGGTGGCCACGCCGCCGGCATTCGCTGCCTTCGCGGGACCATACAGGACTTTCGCTTCCAGGAACAGTTTGGTCGCGTCCAGCGTGCTCGGCATATTTGCGCCTTCGGCAACCAGTTTGCATCCGTTCATCACCAGCGTCGCCGCATCCTTCGCGTTGATTTCGTTCTGCGTCGCGCTCGGGAATGCGCAGTCGGCCTTGATGGCCCACAGCGGGTTGTAATCCAGCCTTGGGTCTGCCGCGACGTACTTCGCGCTCTTGAACTTGTCCGCATATTCCTTGATGCGGCCGCGCTTCACGTTCTTCAGTTCCAGCACGAACGCCAGCTTCTCGCGATTGACTCCTTCCGGATCGTGGATCACGCCGTTCGAATCGGAAATGGCGATGACCTTCGCGCCAAGGTCCAGCAGCTTTTCAATCGTGTATTGCGACACATTGCCGCTGCCGCTGACCAGGCACAGCTTACCGTCGAATTTTTCTTTCTTGGTCTTCAGCATTTCTTGCGCGAAGTATACGCAGCCGTAGCCGGTTGCTTCCGGACGAATCAGCGAGCCGCCCCAATTCAGGCCCTTGCCCGTCAACACGCCGGTGAACTCGTTCTTCAGCCGCTTATACTGCCCGAACAGGAAGCCGATTTCCCGGCCGCCCACGCCAATGTCGCCCGCCGGAACGTCGGTGTCCGGACCGATGTGGCGATGCAGTTCGGTCATGAAGCTCTGGCAGAAACGCATCACTTCGTTGTCGCTCTTTCCCTTGGGATCGAAATCCGAACCGCCCTTGCCGCCGCCCATGGGCAGGGTAGTCAGCGAATTCTTCAGCACCTGTTCGAACGCCAGGAACTTCAAAATTCCCAGGTTCACGGAAGGATGGAAGCGCAACCCGCCCTTGTACGGCCCAATCGCGCTGTTCATCTCGATCCGGAATCCACGATTCACCTGCATCTGTCCGGCATCGTCGAACCACGGCACACGGAACATCAGCACCCGTTCTGGCTCGATGATTCTTTCCAGGATTTTCGCTTTCTGATATTCGGGGTGCTTCTGGATGGCGGGGCCGAGGCTTTCGAGGACTTCTTGGACTGCCTGGAGAAATTCTGGTTCTGCGGGATTCTTTGCTCGCGCGAGATTGATTACGTCCTTGATATACTCCCCGGTCTCTTTAAGGGCCGGAGGAGTGTGCGTAAGGGTACCCATAACTTGATCCTCCTGATTCGATTTGTGTGATGAGATGGCATGAATCTTGACTTTTGACTCGCCATGTAGCCGACGGGTGGGGCTGAGCGCAACGCAGTTTCATTAAATACTGAGCGCTCCACACATTGCCGTGATTTGAATCACTGCAACGCGTACTCGTAAACAGCAACAACCTACCACTTTGGTCTGTCCCCGCAAGTGATCCCTGTTTTCCGCGCAGCGCTACACGCAAGCCATTTTGGCCTCTGCCCCTTCTTCGTGCCTGCGTAGCGGCGGGTCTTTAGACCTGTCCGTCTTCTCCGCGCCCTCCTTCTGAGGCGGGCCGTTCGCTTTCGCTATGTCTTGTTTCCGCCCCCGTTTCTTGCCACGATCCCAACAAACCCGCTGCCAACTCCTACCGCTGCCCAATAAACTCGCCAAAAATGCGCAATGTCACAATTTGGTGGGGCTTCAAGGTAATCTGCAGCGACGACCCACCGATGCGAACCTCTTTGATCTCGTCCTCCATCGCCGTGCATAGCCAGGCATGCTGCAGTCTCAGCATAGGGAATCGCACCGTCGCAGTGCTCTCGGCTCCCGCTGTTTCGAGCAGTCGCAACACTGTGCCATTTCCGTCTTCCGCGGCTTTCCAATTCTCGGCCACCACGCCCGACCCTTGCACTTCCAGAAAACTCGTCGGCATGGGCTCCAGCGGCCGCTCTGGATTTCCTACTTTGTCCTGATCGATCACTTCATCGATCTCCAGTGGAGTCATCGCTGCACGCCCGAGCCGCGCCAGATCCTGCGGCGCCAGCGCGGAGCCGCTGGTCATCACGTAGCGAAAGGTCGCCTCGCCGCCTTGTTCCGCGCGAAAGTTCGTATGCCAATAATTGTTGTACACGTACGAAAAGATCGTCGAGCGCTTCGGCGTGAATTCCTCCGGCCAAACTCCACGATTGATGTCGCCCAACGTCATCAAAGGTGTATCCACCGGAACAATGGCTACATCCGCCTCTGCGCTGGACGCCTTCACCCAATGGCCAACACTAAACCATTCCACTCCGGCGCCTTTCATCATGTCCTTACTTGGATCCACCCATCCATTCTGAATCTCGTACTGAAACGACGGCTTGGCCGCGGCCACGGGAAACGCAAAATAAGCCGCCTCCTTGTCGCGCACTGAGTCCTTGGTCACTTGGTTCACAAATTCAATTTTCTTTTCTCCATCGTATAAAAGAATTTCCGTTCGGATCAGTGGCGTGTGCACGCCACGCGCTTCGACAGTCAGGATTTGCCCGAAGGGTGTTTTTCTCAGACCAAGAATGCGCCCGCCAGACGACGCCGTTATCTTCAGTTGCGCCAGCGGCAGCGATTTTCTCATGTACACAATTTGCGTAGGCGGCTTGCCACCACCTTCCACATACAAATACTGGTTGAAGCGGTACGGACTCCCCGCATCCACCAATTCCCGATTCAGCTGCTTGTCGAAAATGCTCTTCACCGCGCCGCTCGTAGCATCCACTTGCACGCGGTAGTACGCGTTCTCCATTACGTCGCTGTAGGTTTCAGCCCCTGGTTTCGCCGCATCTGCATTCCTGCCCTCTCCACGTTTCGTTTCGAGCGCGTAACACTTAAATCCCATTGCCGGAACGTCCTTAGCCATAAACCGAACGTGCCGGTAACCCGGTCCTTCGCGGAGCACCTCAAACGGCACAATGGTCTTCCCCGGGTACTCCGCGATCATCGCGTCGCTTCCCAAATCCGTCTCCACCAACCCATTGCGCGTCCAGCTCAAAGAGTTAAACACCATCAACGACGACGATGGCATGTGGATTTGATTGGCTATCTGGCTCAGCGACGATTTCGCCAGCGTATTCACCGCTTGCTGGCTCTCTGTCACATACTCGTCTTTCGTCGCCAGTTGCCCCACCGACTCCTGGCTGTCCGGCCGGTATACCGAGTCCCACGAATCCCACGTGTGCTCCGCGTACAGCAAAAGGTTGCTCCAGATGCGCTCCAGCAATTCGCTCGGCACCCCCAGCGACGGATTGAGATACCGCGACACCGTGGCCATCTCTTCCGCGGCCACCGCGCGCGACTGCGTGTTCCGGTCGATCGCCGTATTCTTCGCGTCCGATCCCACGCCATCTTCCCAGTAAGGCCCGCCATCGCCGTTCACCGTTGCCAGTTGCGAACCGTAATTCTTCTCGATGTACCGGAAATAATCGGGGAACGTGCTTAAGATAAATTTCGGATACGCGTAGGTCGCGCTCCACTTCGTCAAAAACTCCGGCTCACTCAGGCGCGCATCCGTATTCTCCAGCTGGCTGCCATACATCAGCACCGCATCCGGTTTGTAATCCGGCGCCGCAAACTGTTGCAGAAAGGCCGGCAACCCTTGCCGGCAATTGCCAACCGTCGGCGGCAAGTCACACACAAACCACAATTGCGAATACTGGCGCGTCTGCGCCATCAGCACTTTTGAACCGTCCGGGCCTTCGCGCCAGAAGGGCGACTTCTCATTCCATTTCCCGATCAGCACCATGGGCCCGCGATCGATATTCGTGGCTTCGGCGAAATACTTGATGCCCGCTGCGTGCAGCACTGACGTGTACGACCACGTGACGCTCGGCACGTCGGTGATATTCGCGTAGTCAAACGGAATTCCGTCCGTGCGGTGCAATTCGTGCGTGTACGAAAGGGAACGAATCAATTCTTCCAGGCTGGCATAGCCGGTCAGCAGATTCGCATATTGCGCGGGCACGCCGATCTTTCCTTCGTGCGCGTATTGCAGAAACCGCTTCTTCGTTTCTTCGTCCCGCGTCGCGAAATAATTTTGCACTACCCAGGACCCATCCAGGCTGAAACGCATTCCCGGATTTTGCGGCAAAAACGCCAGCAGCTTATCGATGTTGCGGCTCTGCAATTCCGCCACTTTCGCCTGGTAATCGGTGTAGCCAATGTCCAGGTGCGCGTGCGGCACAAAATAAATCGTCCACTTCCGCTCTGGGCTGACGGTCATGTTCGAACGATAGCTGTGTCCGTTCGCGTGAATGGTCACACTCGCCGCCGTTGGCCCAGAAAATTCCGGAAGTTCCAATTCCACGCGCTCTTGCCCAAAATCATTTCCACCCTGTAGCGGAGCTTCCAGCCTTTGTGTGCCAACCGTCAGCTCAACCTTTCCACCATTCAGTTTTTCCGGCGTGGTCACCGTCACCCGCGTCACTTCATAGAGTTGCGCCCCGTTCTGCCGGTAAAACACCGTCGGCTTCACGAACGCTGTCGGTTCCAGCTTGCCTTCCGGTTCATGCGTCAGCCTCAGCGCATCGTAAATTAACGAAGCGCGCGTGCCCGGATTGCCTGCATCCTCTGCTGCAGTCAGCACCAGCGTGTTCTCGCCCGCCTTCAACAAATTCGCAGGCAAGTCGATCTCCAGCGTGTCCCCCCCGTAAATGGGCGAATCCACGCGATCATCGCCGGCGTAATAGCTGATCTTGCGGTTGAAAAAATAGCGCCCAGTGTGCCCGTTGATTTGCACCAGCAGATCCGGCACGGCGGGATTCACCAGCAGCGCGGCAATGGTCAGCCGGTAACTGCCCTCGGGCTTATCGAGACTAAATAGGATCGTATACGGCGTGACCGCTTTTCTGCCGCTTTCACTCGTGGACGTCGTCTGTAAGGCCGGCCAATCTGTCGTTTTGCTTTGCCCTACGCGGAACACCGGTTTCAGGTTTTCGCTGTTCAAATCGAAGTCATGGCCAAATTCCCGCGAAGTCTGATCGAACTCCCCAATCTGCCAGATCACCGCGCCATGTGTCTGTTGCGCACTCAGGCTTGCTGGAAGACCCAAAACCACCACCGAAAAAACCAGTCCACACACCCATTTTCCCGATCCCATGATCCTCATCCTGTGCAACGTAATCCATTCTTCCCCAACCGGTCCCGCGCCACAAGCATTCTCCTTCGCCGACGTTTTATGAGTGTAGGTGTGCTCCCGTAGCACAGGCTTCAGCCTGTGTTGCAACGAGGAGCTTCTTTTCGACCTACTCGGCAAGCTCTCTACCCTGTACACTTCAGCATGCCTATGCGCGTCCGCCCCCTAATCGTGGCACTCTCCGTGGTTACCTCTATCCTGTTGCTCTCATCCACCCAAGCAACACCACAAGTGCAACCGCAGTTCCACCGGGAAGATTTATTCGCGCCGAGCGATTCAGGCATTGGCGTGCACGTTCGGGAAGTGCGCGCCAACTCAATGAATTTTTGCGATGCTATCCTGCTTGTGCATGGCGCGCGTGTCCCCGGAGTCGCCTCCTTCGACCTGCCCGTTCCCGGCGGTTCGCTGGCGGCCGATCTGGCGCAGCGCGGTTTCTGCGTCTACATCATCGACATTCGCGGTTACGGCGACTCCACACGCCCACCGGAAATGGAACAGCCCCCGCAAAATCATCCGCCTCTCGTGCGCTCTGTCGAAGCCGTCCGGGATATAGACGCCGCAGTCGACCTGATCCGCAAACGCACCAACACCGCACGCATCGCGCTCTTCGGCTGGGCCACCGGCGGACAATGGGCGGGTTATTACGCGACGTTACACGGACACAAAGTGAGTCATTTGATTTTGCTCAACGCGCTCTACGGTGCCGACGCGCCTGACCCGTTGATGGGTCACGGCTCTGATATGGAAGATCCCTTGCATCCCGGGATACTCAATCCGTCCGTCCGCGCGTATCGCTGCAACACCGCCGAATCGCTCCTGGCCGGCTGGGATCGCAACATCCCGATCGAAGACAAAAATGCTTGGCGTGATCCCGCCGTCGCCGAAGCCTACGTGCAAGCCGCGATGGCCAGTGATCCACAAACCAAGTCCCACAATCCCCCGTGCTTTCGTTCACCCAACGGCGCCATGGAAGACAGTTTCTACCTGGCCACCGGACGGCAATTGTGGGACGCCTCGTTCATTTACGTGCCCACCCTGGTGCTCGCCTCCGAACGCGATTTCTGGTCGCGCCCCTCCGACCGCGAGAAGTTGCAGCACGATCTCGTCCACGCGCCTTTTGTCAAAATCGTCGTTCTTCCCAACGCCACACACTTCGTCCATCTCGACCGCCCCGAACGCGGCCGCCAACAACTTCTCGACGACATAACGAATTTCCTCAACCCCAGCACATAGTGACGTTGAACCGCTCGGGCGCAAGCGCGTGAAGCACCGAAATGAGTGCGCGAAAACTGGTCCTTGGATCTTGTTTATTTCTTCGCCGAGCTGGACTGCTGCGCAGCCGCCGCAATCGGCGTGGACATCCACCAGGTATACCCAAACGGATCAATGATCCCCGCGTTGCGGTCGCCATAAGGCTGGTCAGCCGGCTCGCGCTTCTGCTGGCCTCCAGCGGCGATCGCCCGCTGGAACGCCGCGTCGCAATTTTCCACGTAGAAATGCAGGCTCACGGGCGACCCGCCATAATGTTCCGGACTCAATGCGCCAATCTGTGGGTTTTCGTCGGCCATCATCACGCAGGTGTCCCCGATTTGAATCTCGGCGTGTCCGATCGTTCCGTCCGGACGCGTCATGCGCATGCGCTCCGTCGCGCCCAGTGCCTTCTTGTAAAACTCCAGCGCCGCGCCGCAGTTTTTGATGATCAGGTAAGCCTGCAAAGTGTTATAGCTCCCATGTTCCGGTTTCGTTTCTGGCATGGTGCCTCCTTCCAGGAGCCCATTCTTATACACCACCACAGCTTCTGGATTGTAAAAAACTGACCTCGCCCGAATTTCCTGGAAGTCGCGCAAATACGCCTCAGATTGTCATTCCGAACGGAGTCTGCGGAGTGAGGAACCTGCTTTTTCTTTAGCATTTCTTTTTGTCATTCCCAGCACAGGAGGGAATCCCTCTTCGTTTTCCACAAACCCTACGGCACCGGCACATGATTCAAGTGTTCCGTAGCCCGCGCCAAATACAGGCTCGGCGTGAGCCCCGAAAACTCCCGAAAATCGTGAATAAAATGGGCCTGATCGTAGTAGCCGCAGTCCACGGCCACTCCGGCCCAATCCACTTCCGGCGCGCCATGTACCGTTTCCAGAATGCGCTGGAAACGGCGGACTCGGCAAAACGCCTTTGGCGTCAGTCCCACTTGTTCGTGGAAGAGTTGGATGAACCGCCTCTGGCTCAGCCCAACTTCACCCAACACCGAAGCTACAGTAACGCGATGCGGGTGCTTGCAGAATCGCCCGCGCGCAAACGCCACGGCCGGATGCAACTCCAACGGCTTGACCAGCTCTGCCAACAGATACTGCTCGGCCAGCACAAACATCGCGCGGATCGTCGTGGCTCCCAGCAGCCGTTCCCGCAACTCGCGCGCGCTTCGTGGCCACAGTGCCTCCAACTCCACCGTGCGGTTTTCGATTTCACATGCGGGCATCCGGAAGAACGGAAATGCTCCCGCGGCCCGGAACTGAATCCCAAACACCCGGTCTTCTTGCACCGTATCGATCACAAACGAACTCGTCCGTGCCCCGGAAATCACCGCCCGCCCATACGAGCCGGAACGCCGCTGGTCGTCCTCATACACTCGGATGGGGTCGTCCCGCAGGTTGAAAATGATGCTCGGCTCGCCGTTGGGCATCAGCCGCTCTTGGCTGTGTGTCTGCGGCGCCCCTTCCCAATACCACAAGCACTTTACGAAGGCGCCCAGCGGGGATTGGGGGACATGCTGGCGTGAAACAGTTGCCATCCGGCGATTCTACGCGAATGCGGCACTCCCTCCGAGCCTGAAAGGGCTCTGAACGTTAAACTGTTTCTCACCTGCCAATCTGCTGTAAATAAAGCCGATAGTCGGACCGTGTCTCACCCGTCACACCCCCACGTGCCGGGCGCACTGGTTTCTCGCCCTCCTCGGGCAGACCCTCGCCTGCGGAGGTTCCCCATGACCAATCCCAAGGTTGCCGATTTGGCCGGACCCGGCATCGGCAACTACGACGAACTCGAAAAAATCCTTCCGAATGACTACAGCAGTTTGCTGACTCGTAGAGAAACGCAAAAAGCCATCTTCGCCGTAAAACGTTTCATCGAAGACAATCTTTGCAAAGAACTGAATCTCATCATGGTCACCGTCCCGCTGATCGTCGACATCGAAAGCGGTGTCAACGACATGCTCGACCGCGACGGTTCCCGCACTCCCATCCAATTCCACATATCCAACGATCGCGAGAAGCATCCCGTCGATGCCCAGATCGTGCAGGCCGCCACCAAGTGGAAGAGAACCGCTCTCCACAATTTCAGCATGCGCGTCGGCGAAGGCCTGTGCACCGACATGCGCGCCGTCCGCAAGGACTATTTCCTCGATCACGACCACAGCGTCTACGTCGATCAGTGGGATTGGGAGCGCGTCATGTCCCCCAAGGAGCGCAACCTCGATTTCCTGAAAGAAATCGTCAACAAAATCTGGAAAGTCCTCACCGAAGCCGAGCGCTATGCTCTGGAGCTTTTCCCCGATCTGCGCTCCAAGAAATATCCCCTGCTTCCCGAGAAACTGACCTTCCTTCACGCCGAAGAACTGCTGCGCATGTACCCGAATCTGCCGCGCAAGCAGCGCGAGACCGCCATTCTTCAGCAGTGCCCGGCGTTGTTCATCGCCGGCATCGGCTACCCGCTCGAGGATGGCTATCCGCACGAAATGCGTGCCGCTGATTACGACGATTGGATCACTCCCACCAAGATGATCGATGGCAAGCAATGCCATGGCTTGAATGGCGACATCCTGGTCTGGAATCACGTCACCAGGCGCCGCCATGAACTGAGCTCCATGGGCATCCGCGTCAATGCGGAAACCCTCCGCCAGCAACTCGAAATGTCCGCACAGCTTGACTTCCTGAAATTCCCTTATCACCAGGCGATTGTGAAGAACGAAATCCCCCTCAGCATCGGCGGCGGCATCGGCCAGGCCCGCACCCTCATGCTGATTCTGCGCAAGGCGCACCTTGGGGAAGTTACGGTCAGCGTCTGGCCCAAAGTCCTAAAGGACATTTGCACCAAGAAAAACATTCACGTCCTCGAGTAAGTGGCGATTCGAGAACCGCGTCCCCGGTTTTGTCCTTGTAGCAGCGACTTTACGCCGCTGGGCAACACTAAGCTGCAATAACTGAAGGAGATTTTCCGAAATCAGGCCTAAAAAGAAGAATGAATAGCGAGCGAAACGGGCAGCCGGGAAAGTCATGGGGACGATGATGGCACTGGCTGCCCGTTCTTTGTCTAGCCTGGCTTCGCGAGTGGTTCACCTCGTGCTGAATCTTGCTCATGCACTCGCCAGAGAACGCCCAATCCGCGATCGCTCTGAACTGTCGACTGTAGACTGTCGGCTTGACTCCCGACCCCCAACTCCTGACACCTGACTCCGTCAGTGCCCCAAAAACTTCTCCAATTTCGCCAACTCCGCATCCGCCAGATCAAAATACTTCTGTGCGTTCTTCAAGTCCTGAGCCTTTAATGCAGTGTTGCCCTTGGCCAGATAGATCTGCATCCGTTCTTCCGACGACGAAATATCCCCACGCAAGTTATACCCAGCCGCCTGCTGCTGTCTCCGCAAAGTCTCCACACTCTGCGTCACCGTATTGGCGCGCACGTTCAAGTTATCGGCTTCGTCTTCCGCCTTCGCGATTTCTTCCGGCGAAGGGCCCGGCGGCGGTGCCGGCACAGGCGGCGGTGTGGCTTCATCGGACTGCTGCCGCTCTGGCACCGGGTTTACCGCGAGCTTTTTGCCTGCGTTGCCCGCTGCGGCCTTGCCCGACATGGTCACCGCCCCGGTCTTCGCGTCGACGTGCATGCTTCCGTCGGGACCGTTAAGCGAAACGCTGCCATCCGCGTCTACCTTCAGGCTCCCTTGATCGCCTTGCAGCGAAACAATCGGCTTCGCAGATGAATTCGTATTCGGCGTGGCCGCAGTGGAAGGAGCGCCAGGATTGTTTCCAGAGTTGTTCCCGCCGGCCGGAAACATCGCTTTGTTGGGGTCGGCGTGCGTGCGGAAGTGCCGCGGAATCGTCATGCCCGCTGCAATCACTACGCCTACGCCCAACAACACGCCGATAATTAGCCCGATGCTTCGGCCCGAACTGGGTCGTGCGGGCGGTGGGGGCGGCGTGGCCATGGCGTTCGCCGGTGCTCCCGGTGAGGTCATCGGCAGCGTAGCCGGCGGAGGTGTAGCCGGACGCACCGGTGCAGGCGTGCGCGGCGGCGCCGGAGTCGTGGGCACGCGCGGCGTCAGCGGTGTGTCCACCAACGTGGTTGCACCCGAAGGTTTTGGCGTCGGCGTCACTGCAGTCGTACCCGATGCCGGCAGGGCGCTCACCTCCACGCTGCTGAGCGCCGCCCGAAAAGCGTCCGCGGTCTGGAACCGGTTTGCCGGGTCCTTTGCAATCGCCATCATGATGATTTCGTTTAATCCGGCCGGAAGGTCCGCGCGCAGCGTAATCGGTTCCGGCGGAGTTTCGTTCAAATGCGCGGTCATCAGCGAATATTGCGAGTCGCCCTTAAACGGCAATTTCCCCGTCAACATTTCGTACAGCGATACGCCAAAGGAATAAATGTCCGAACGCGCATCCGCGCCTTCACCGCGCACCTGTTCCGGCGGCATGTAGTTCAGCGAGCCCAGCGTCGTTCCCGTGGTGGTCAGCGATCCATCCGTCGCCGATCGCGCGATGCCAAAATCCATCAGCTTGACGATGCCTTGTGGCGTCAGCATCATATTCGCCGGCTTGATGTCGCGATGAATGATGTTCTGCTTGTGTGCGTAACTCAGCGCGGAGAGTACCTGGTCGGCGTAATTCACGGCGTCGGCCGTGGAAAGGGGTGCCCGCGCCACGCGGTTGGCTAACGTTTCTCCTTCCACAAATTCCATGATCATCACCAACTGATTCTCGAAGGTCATCGCCGTGCGCAGCGCCGCGATATTCGGATGGTCCAACGCCGCCAGCAGCCGAATCTCCCGCAAGAAGCGATCCGCCAGGCTCTGGTTGCTGCCCAAATCCGGCAACAGAATCTTCATCGCCTCGATGCGGTCTGAAATGACGTTGCGGACCTTGTAAACCTTGCCCATTCCTCCCATGCCTAAAATCGACAGAATCTCGTAGTCCCCGATGTGCTGGCCCACATGAAATTCGGCTGTCATACGTCCTCCAGCGGCTTCCGCCACGTCCTGCGAGAATACCTCAAATTGACGTCCCAAAATACAACCAGCCCGCGCCTCTTCTGCGGGCTGGCCCGAACGATTCCTTCATCTGACTGCTCGGTTTATCCGCCTTCTATCGTCCGCAATTCCTACCAGTGTCATCCTGAGGAGCGCATTATGCGACGAAGGATCTCAACTTAAAGGCAACCCACAAAGACTGAGGAGCCTCTTCTAGCCTCTAATTCTTCGCCACGTCGCCAACCTTTGGCGCCCCCGCTCCGGAAAATGTTGCTGTCGAAGAATCGTCGTCCACTTCCGTCACCGTCGCATCGCCAATGGTGTCTTCCACGGACTTAATCACCTTGCCCGTCGTCGGATCTTTCACCACGCGCACCTGCCGCGAAATCGTCAGTTTATCTCCCACCTTGACTCCGGCCTTCTTGCCCACGTTCAGAATCAGCGTGTTTCCGGAAACGTCCGCCACCACTCCGTTCACCTGAATTTTCACGGTCGGTACCTTATTTGCCGCGGCATCCAACTGCGCTCCGGTGTCGTCGACGGCCTTGTGCGTGGCTTCGCCGATGATCGTCGCGCCGAAGTTGCTGCTGCCCATGTCTAGGCCGCCGCCTCCGCCTCGCCACCAATCGCCACCGCCGCCGCCGATCGAAGTGCCATTGCGTTCTGATTCGCCGCTGCCGGTCACCGCCGCCAGGATTTCTCCGGTATTCGCGTCGATGATTCGCGCCGAAACGTTCACAATCGCCTTGGATTTGCTGATTCCCAGTTTGCCAAATCCGCCCGTCCACGGATTGCTGTGGCCTCCGCCACCCACATTGGTGTGTTTGTCATCTCGCCCGAACTGCGTAATGCTTCCGGTGATGATGGCATCCACGCCGAGCACTTTGCCGATCTTCGCCGCGGTATTCGCGTCCGCCCGGTCGCTGTTCGAAAAATTCTGTTCCGCCAAGACTTTGTCGATGGCGTTCCTTTCGATCACGGAAAACTGCCCGTCTTGCACCAGCTTCTGCACCAGTAAATCAGAAATGCCTTTCCCGACGTCCTGATCGGAGCCAAACAGTTGGATTACTTCGGTCTTCACGGTGCCATAATCGAAATTCAGCACGGCTACGCGTTTTTTCGGTCCGGATGGCGCCGGTGCTGGCGCTGTCGCGCTTGTCGATGGCGTGGCCGTCTGTGCCGATGCGGGTATGCACATCCACGCGAACGCGAATAGAGACACGGTTATGCGGTTGAACCGGGAGAACAACATAAGGGGCTCCTTGCCGCAGGCAATTTGGGCGGATGGGACCGAGGACTTTTGGTCGCCTGCGAAATGCAGTTATCTTAATGAATGTTCCCCGAGTGTGGCAACGCCTTTCCTGCCCGGGTTCCCAAGCAAAATTGTCACATCAAGTTCATCCGTAAATTATTTGTTCCAGTATTTTTGCAGAAACAGATATCGATCGCGGTGTTCATCAGAGCGTGCTCCCGCCGTCGCATCCAGATGCATCACTTGCCAACCGTCTTTGCCATTATAGGCAGGCCAATTCGGAAGTCCTGCTCCGTTCGGATTCCCGGATTTTGCGAAATTGGTCCAATAGGACTGCATCAGTTCGGAAAGCTTGTAATCTTCCGGGCGCCACGTTGTGCCTTTTCGTGAATCCAGTGTGCCAAACACATACTCGAGTTCGTCCGAATGAAACGCCCCCAGCGTCGCCGGGTGCTTCGAATCTCCCGGTACGCCCAAATCAAAACTGTAACGAAATACCGCATTGATCCCCGAATTGACCTGAGCCTCCAGCCAGGCCCAAGTCCCAAACCCCACGAAAGTGTCGGAATCAAAATCGTCGGCGGTGCGCACTGCTTCCGCATCATTGCTGGCGTGGTATACCTTCAGAAATTCTCCCCCATGAAACCCGAATTTCTGCAGCGCCATGGCATTCAGGTTTTGTACCCCGAATCGTCCCAGTTTGCTTACGCTTTCGAAGCTGCTCTCGTCTTTGTTGGTTCCCGCCATCAATGGAACCAGCGCCTGTTTGTTCGCCGCGAACGTGGCGGCAACCGCTTCGGTCAGAAAATAGCCATCGATTATCGGTCCGAACGTCGGAACACTCGAGAAAAGTTTGGGAGAACTCTTCTTCGCCAGTTCGTCCGCGGACAACGCGCGGAGCGCCGCCAGATTTTCCGCATGCAGTGTGCCTTTGGCGAACTTCTCGTGTTCCTTTTCTGCCGTCGCCAGGTCCGTAAACTGCACCACCGTGCGGCCCACAGCACCGGCGCTCTCGCCAATCGCGTGCGAGATCAACTCCCGCGAAAGCGGCGACGCCATTTGCAAATTCACAGAATACGAACCGGCGGATTCCCCGAAAATGGTGATGTTGGCCGGATCCCCCCCAAAAGCCGCAATGTTTCGCTGCACCCAGTGCAATGCCGCGGACTGGTCCAGCAGGCCGTAATTGCCTGCAGCGTGTTGCGGAGATTCTTCAGCCAATTCGTGCGTTGCCAGGAACCCGAATATTCCCAGCCGGTAATTCAGCGTCACCACGATCACCCCTCGGCGCGCCAGCGCTTCTCCGTCATAGCGAGCCTCCGAACCGCTTCCACCTGCGAAGCTGCCGCCATAAATCCACGCCATCACCGGAAGCTTCGCATTCGCTTTTGCCGGAGCCCAGATGTTCAACGTCAGGCAATCCTCGCTCGCGCCCGAGTCCAGGAAGATCATGTCCGGCGGGCCAAAGATCTGGATACACCGCGACCCAAACGCCGTCGCATTTCGTAGCTCGCTCCACGGCGCGGGCGGTTGCGGCGCCTTCCAGCGCAACGCGCCAACCGGAGGCGCAGCGAAGGGAATGCCCAGGAAAATATTAATTTGTCCGTCCCCCGACGTTTTCCCTTGCACTGGACCAAGTTCCGTCTTCACCGCGGGACCATCGGCGGCCGCCGCACGCATCGCCATCAACAACAAAACCAGAAATGAGCAATTCCAGAGCAAGCGCATAAGCGTACCTTTCGTTTTTGTTTGGCGCTGGTGGGCGAACACAGCGCAATCGCGCGGTTATAGGGCGTCGTTTATAACACACCCCGGTTCCGACTGGTTTCTGATTTCTGGTTAAGATTGCCATCTGCTTGCAGGCCTGGAATTCGGCAACTACGCTTTGGGGCCTCCGCTTGTATTAAACTACTCGCGCACGTGCGCTTCGCCCATGACTCAACCACTTCGCCAACCTCGTTGGCCCGCCTTCGTGGCCATGCTGGCTGCCTCCAGCGTTTACCTCGCGTTGCCAGAACCACTTTCCATTGGCCCCGGTTGGCTTTTGTTCGCCATCATTCTGTTGCTCATGATTCCTATCGTGATCTCCAATCGCCGCGGCGATTACCAGGTCACGCGGGTTCTCACCCTGGCGGCAAATATCATCATTACTCTTGCCATGATCGCCGCTCTCGTTCGCTTGATTCAGGGTATTCCCGAACATCTGGAGACACCCAAGGCGCTGCTGCGCTCCGCAGGCGCCTTGTGGGTCGCCAACATCCTTATTTTCGCTTTGTGGTATTGGAAACTCGATGCTGGCGGGCCGGTGGTCCGCGAACAACCCGGCGGCTTGGCCAACAGCGCATTCCTGTTTCCGCAGATGGCCCGCGAGAACCGCGACGCTTCCTGGACTCCGCACTTCGTTGATTATCTTTTTTTAGCTTTCAACACCAGCACGGCCTTCTCGCCCACAGACACCGCGGTGCTTTCCCGCTGGGCCAAACTCGTCACCATGCTGCAGTCCCTGATTTCTCTGGCAATCATCGCGCTACTCGCCGCCCGCGCGGTCAACATCCTCTAGCGCATTTCTTTGGAGTGCGCTGGCTTGCCACCGCTTTTGCGCGCACCGTCCCGGCCACCGTAATTTAACGCCTGGCGCGGTAGTCATGCACCGGCGGGTCTTTGAACCGTTTTGCATCTTCAACGCGTGCTATTATCCTTGGCGAGCTCCATCTGCCTTAACTGAACCTGGATTCCAGGAGCTGACCATGCACCGGTACCTCTACCTCGCCTACTTTTTTGGCGGTGCTTTCCTGGCCAATGCGATTCCACATTTCGTCATGGGTATCTGCGGTCGTCCCTTTCCCACGCCCTTCGCTTCGCCTCCAGGTAAAGGCCTATCTTCGCCAACCCTCAACGTCATTTGGGGCACGTTCAATTTGCTCGTCGGCTATTTTCTAATCGGTCAGGTCGGAGCCTTTCACCTCCGCACGATTCCCGACGCGCTAGCTGCAGTCCTGGGCGCTTTCTGCATGGCCCTCATGCTCGCTCGTGCGTTCGGCCCTCTGCAAAACACCAAATAGCGTCAAAGCTCAGTTCAAAAGAAATGGCCACCGGCGGAAAACCGATGGCCATCTGCATTCAACACTTTGAATGACTCGGTCGCTATCCCAATCTCTTTACCATTGGTCCTTCCGGTGGGCGTCCGTGAACACCGAAACACACCCGGGCAACGTTCCGCAGAGCGCATTCGGATTTTCGATGGGCACAAATATCTGGTTATTGTCGGGGTTCACCGAGACCGAATGGGCGTTGGTTCCCGTAGGATAGTTTTCGATCCATCGATTGGTATCCGCGTCAATCACGCCCAGCACCGGAGATGCTGTGGTTGCCGTGGCGCTGGTGAAAAAGTCGCGGGCTCCCAGGTAATAGTGATGATCGACAGGGTTGTACGCGGCGTAGTCCACGCCGCCGACTTGGGTGAGATTGGCCAGAATTGCTCCGGTGCGTTCGTTGATCACATAAGTGCGCGGCGCGAACTGAACCGGATCGGGCGGTGGGAATCCCGGATCGCAGGTCACCAGAACATTTTCCCCAGGTCCCAGCGCCATCCCCGACGGCATGCAGTTGTTCAGTCCCGAAAACACCTGGGTCACCTCTCCCGTTGCCGGATCCATCACCGCGACTGCGCCCGCGGTCAAGTCTGACCCAACCTCCGGAATGCTGACAAAAAACTTGCTGGTGCGAGAGTCATACAGCACACTGCCGATGCCGCCCTGCGAGGTGTCCGGCGTGCCGTTCGTCCCATCAAACACCACTTGCTTCACGATCTGGAAAGTCTTGCTGTCGATCAGTGTGACGAACGCGGGAGTGGAGTCGCCGTTGGAAACGATGACCACCTGATTAATCGGATCATAGTCCATCTCGTCGGCTCGATACTCGCCGCCGGTCTGGATTTCAGCGACTTCTGGCGGCGACGTAATGCTTGCGCTGAGGTCAAACACTCTTACCGTGCTTGGGTAGTCTCCCGCAAAGAGGTAATGACCCACGACCACGTTTCCGTCCGGGCCGGAGTGCGGGCTGTCAATGCCTACACCGGCAAAAATGGCCGGCGTCTCGCCCACCTGCTTGTGTGTGCGGGCATCAATGATCGCCACCGCTTTCGACGAGCGGCTCGACACGAATAGCAATTGTGATTTGGGATCCACGCGAGCTTGGTCGAAATTGACAAAGGGGTTGTCGTCCGAAGTTCCAGGAACTCCTATCGCCGCGATGGGGACGATACGGGAGTCGCGGTCGTGATTCCGATCCCAGCCCTGAGACCCATGCCCATTTTCCTCGCCATCCGATTGACCGAGCGCTGGTTGACAGGAAACCCAGCCGATGGCCACCGTACACGCGAGCACCACCAGAAGCTTCTTCATAAATCCTCCTTCTATGCCTGCCGGGCAGGGTGTGTATATATACCCTGCCCATTCAACGCTGGGTTAATAAAGAAGCCCATTCATGTTAATGTTCGTTGCCCCCAAGCAGAGCCCCGCCAAAATGGTTCTCGCTGCCAATATGTCAGCGAACGCCATAGCCACTCCAAAGGCCCCAATAAAAAGTATCGCAGCCAGATAAGGCAAACACGATTAGCTGGAACGCCCAAATGACCAACACAATCGCAAATTGCCAAATGCGCTCCACCTCGCCGAACAGACCAAAGCAGCCCGTTGAACAACGTCGTGCAAGTTACCGTGTGCATACTGTAGTTCGCGAGACCGCCATGCGTCCTACCGCTGCAAGCCTCAGCGCAAGCGGTACTAGCGCGGAGCTTCTGCAAACGAGCATGACCAACTCAACCCAACCGAGACTTACCAACACGCTCGCCCAATAATTGAATTGCGTTTCCTAGAAAAACGAGTAGCGAAAGTCCCAACCTGCGGCAAAATCGCAATACGTGCCCGTACAGGATGACCGGAATACGCGATCATGCTCCAGTGCACTGACGGCGCTCGGCCGGCAATTGGCTGAATTCAGGGAAAAAGCACGGCGAGAGAAGCAAAGGCGTGTGAAGCACCCACAAAGCTAGTCAGCATGACTCGGGAAATTGAAGAATTGGTGGAGCCGATGGGATTGTCAATCGCAATTTGAAGAAAACCGAAGAAAAGCCGCTAAATGCCCAAGTTTGTTGCAACTTACGCATTCTTGCATTGTCCCTTAGAAACCCTTTCGGGTCCTGTGAACACTCGCATATTTGCACAATGCGGCAACAGTTGGCAACAGTTTTGAAGCGGGATCTCAAGACTTGTTCGGTCGACCTATTGGATATTTGTGACTCCGCCCGAAGATCCCCTCACGGCAATCACGTTAGTCTTCAAGATCTGCAGCGCGCCAGCGGGTAGCAGTCTGAGGAGGCTGCGTGTGAATGGCTTGGCCGATCGCCGGCATGGCAAAACCGAAAGAGGCAGGCGATATCCCGGTATCTGTGGCAAGGTTGTGGACCGCATCGGACCCAGACGGGCACTGGCTCTAAGAGAGTCGCCCTGTTCGGGTAATCGAACCGGAGATGTGGCGGTTGATTTCCGATTACCCATTTAGCTCGCGGGTACTCAACTTGGCCACTTTTCAAGCCAGTTCAGTGCCTCTTGCTCGCTAGAAAACACGTCGGTGGTTAGCCCCCGATTTTGTGCGACGCGCACACCGAATCCATCTACTGTCGGCGGTTTGCCGACAAAAGCCAGCCTTGGGACCATCTGGTTGCGCTTAGCATATTCCACCACTTCTACTGCGAGAATATGCCTATCAATAATGGATAGCTCGCGATCCATTGCCAGTGTATTCACCAAAATTTTGCTAACTTGTTTTTCTTTCGCGGTATCAAGCACTTGCTTGAGAAGCCGCACAGCCGCGTCAAATGTGTAGCTGCCGGTGGCGGTCACCAGCAACATCCGTCCCTTTAGCTCGGTGGTAATTTGCAGTTCCATTTTGTCCGCACGAGCGCAGTATGCTATCAAATCAGCGACACCAACTCCATTCATCGTTGCTTGCCCCGATGCGCCCTTCAGCTATGCGTTGGATATCGTCTTTGGCGTTCCATGCGCGGCAGGCCCGGGAACTGACTAATTCCACGCTGGAGCTTGTGGAGAAGCTTGCGCCTCCGCCTGAAGCGCAGCTTGCGCCGGAGCATTTGCACCAGAGCCCGGCAGAGTCAAGACAATTTGATTGCCGTCGAAGCTGATCGAACCTTTGGTGAGGCGTGCGAGGCCATCAATGTCAACGTAATTGCGGCCCTGGACTTGAATCACTTTGGCCTGCCCTTGCAGGCCACTGACGACCAGCGAACTAGTCTGCTGTGCGGCAACTGTCAGGGCTAGGACGCTCAGCGTCAGGAACAAGGCGAGCGTCGACCCTCTTCCGATTGACTGGATTTTCATTGTTTTGCTCCCTCTGCGGCAGCTCAGCTCGGTCACAAGATGTGACATGCTATGCTCCCGGCATTACAGGCCCGTTTGGGTCTCAATTCTTCTCCGCGGAGAAATAAAGATAGAGGGCCAACCCGGCATTATTCACTTGCTGGTTGGGGTGTTTGCCCGTGTTGTTGTCGTGCTCGTAGTAGGTATTGAACTGGACATGCTTGCCTACGGGCCACAAGAAGCCCGCGTAGAGCGAGGTGGTGCTCCATTTGTGGTATTGGGTTTCGTAAAAGGGCTCGACGGCGACATACGGAATGAAGTGATAGGAGTAGATCGCAAAAGTACGATCTACCGACAATTTGTTCCGGTACCGCCAGTTGAAAATACCATTTTTCCAGTCCAGATCGAACCGGTTGCGGTCGGAGACGAAAAACCCCGCTCGCAAGGGGAAGTTGGAAGTTGCAGCCTCCACGAGACGATTTTCTGGGGGAGCACCCGGAGCGGTGATATAGCGGTATCCCGTTTCCAGAACCAGGAATCTTGACTTCGAATCGTCCAGGTCAAACTCCGTCACTTTTCTGAGCTTGATCAGGGGTTTCAGATAGATCTGAAGGCTCGGGCCTATCGCCAGTTGCGTCGGGTCACCTCCATCTCGGTCATCCTTGGCCTCCAGATACGCCCGAAAAGTGGGGTTGAGTTTAAGATATGCATCAACTTCGGGCAGAAATTGCGCTTCTTGCGCCGGAGCGGGCAGGCACGCCAGGCAGAGCAAAATTGTCCATTTCCAAAGTCCCTTGCGAAATTGCGAGGGTTTCCATCCCGGCGGGGCAGTGATCCAGTTTCTCCATATTAGACCGTCGATGGCGATCTTCATTTCGGCCAGCCAATCCAGGAATACTGGTGCCCAACCGAAAACTGGTTGTGCCAAAGGAACAATGGAAAGCTCATTTACGAACTAAACCGGGTCACAGCTTCTGGTAGTTGGAATTCGTGGTTGTCACGACGAGTTCTTTTGCGGTCGCGTTAAGAACAGTCTGCTGGGCGTAGTTGGGTCCATTCGGGAGGGTAGCCATTTGAACGTGCAACGTAACTACGTCCTTCGCCTCACCCATATAGGTATTGATGTTCAACGAGGTGATTTTCTTTGCGGTGGTATCGAAAGTGAGGGTCATCCGATCGCCGGGCTGCGCATAATCCGTGAAGACAAAATTCATCGTACCCGGAACGGGATTCAACGCAAACTTACCCGCTTGGTAGGCCTGCTCCATTCTCTGAGGATCAGGAGGCACATACATAGAGAGAAGGCCCTTCACTTCATCCATGTACTCCTTCATCTCGGCTTTCTTTTTGGCGATGATTCTTTGCTTCACGCGCCCACCGCTGGGTTGCTCTGGGGGAGGACCGATCGGGGTCTTTTGTACCTGGCCGTCCGGGCCGTATTGGCATAAATTTTGCGTTGCAGGCTTCGCATCTCCTTTCAAGGTGAGCTGGATTGTTTCGGTCCACTGATATTGGCGCAGTTGCTGTTTATTTTCGGCGGCAACCGCCTTCACGGCTGCTAGTTTTTGCTGAAGTTCAGGATTCTGCGGAAGCGCTGGGATGATGGCCACAAGCATTGCCGCACCAGCGACTAGGAAGCCTTTGCTGATTGCGTTGAGGACGCGGGCGGAAGAATGATTCTTGTACGTCGAAGCAGGTCGCCAATTCATATGAACTCTCCTTAGACTCAATCAAGGATTTCCGAGATAATCGTCTGCAATCTTGAGCAATACACTGCTTACGGATTCTAAGTACTCCCGACGCCTTTCTTCTAGTGGCGTTTTGGCTGGCCCGTTGTCATGGGGCCTCCTAATTCGAAGGCGGAAATCTGGTCGGCCACCAGAGTGTGTTCGCACCTCGAGATGAGGATGGCTATTGCTTAAAAACCAATGGAGGTCCAACGCGCTTCCCGTGAAGGTCGACAGTAACCTCGACGCGGTCGGCGATCTTGATGAAGGGAATGCCGCTGTTCATGCCATATTGCTTGCGGTCGAAGGCCATTGTTCCTTTGACCTCGCCTGCGCCGGTGCCCTTACCGGTCGCGGTGAACGCCAGCGTCTCGTCTTTTGAGACGCCGCGAATCGTGAACTTCCCGGGTAACTCAAACGTATTGGGACCTGTTTGTACGACCTTGTCCGAGTGAAACGTGATGTACGGATTGTCCTTCACGTCGAAAAAGTCTTTGCTCTTTAGCTTGTCATCCTTCATGCCGCTTCCGGTATTCACGCTGGCTGCGTCAATCTTAATGTCCAAAACGCCCGTCGTAACATCCGTTGAGGGAAACGTCAGGGTGGCGTCCCACTTCCCGAACGTACCTTCGATGGCAACGGACGCCTTCACGTTGAATTTCACCGAGCTCTCTTGCTTGTTGAACTCGAAAACAGGACCCTTTTCTTGGCTCACTGTAGGCAGCACAGCGGGCGCTAAGAGCCAGAACAAAACAAATCCCGACATAACCACTGGCTTGATTCGGTTGCGCACTGTTGTCTCTCCTTAGTTGAATGCGTTCGTTGACCTACTTATTGAGAATCTGTCTTTGCCTAATAATTATGGCTTTGGGCTCCTGATGTTGTTCGCTGGCATATGCGCCGTTTCGCTGGAGCACCTAGTCCGCTTGGCGAACGTAAGTCAAAAGCCGGGTGCTCCGGCGTTTAGAGCTGCAAGGTTGTTGCCTAATCGCCGGCGAGACCTCCGTTCACTCAGTTAATACCTTCTGTTACGTCACCGGCCGAATCTGGAACCCTTGCGTCATGCAGGGCCTGGCCCCGCCGACAGCCTTTCCTTACGGAGTAGGCACAACGGTGTAGTACACGCCGTTCGCGCCATACGCTGCACTGAACCAGGTATTTCCGCATAGGTAGTAGGCCTGACCGTTCACGTTGGGAGTGATACAGCCCGCAGGAAGAACGGCGGTCATCTGGCCCACGGTGTAGTTCGTGGTCGATCTGGTGACAGCGGCTGCGTTGGCATTGGCCGCGGCAGCATTCGCGTTGGCTGCAGCAGCGTTGGCATTGGCTGCGGCCGCGTTGGCGTTAGCCGTGTTGGCGGTGGTCGCGCCTGCATTGTAGCCTTGGGCATAGGCGTTGTTCGCCGCGGCCGCGTTATTCGAATTAGCAACCGCGGTCGCTACCGTCGCGCCAACCACAACTCCTGCCACGGCGGCACCGGCTGCACCCCAACCACTGGTGCAGTTGTAGCAAGAAGATCCATAGACAGCGACGGTCGTCGGTGGATGATAGCCGTAGTAAGCAGTTGGAGTGGCATAGTGGGCGCTCGCGTACACGGTCTGGCCGGAAGAAGTTGTGCCGACCGTGCCTGCGCCCGCATAGTGCGTGGCGCTGCCACCATAGCCGTTGGTTGCAGTGGTCGTGCCAGAACCTTCAGCGTGATAGGCCGAACCGCCATAGCCGTTGGAAGCCGAGGTCCCCTGCCCTGCGGTGTGGGTCGCGGTGCCGCCATAGGCGTTGTGGGCAGTGGTCGTGCCAGAGCCCTCAGCGTGATAGGCCGAGCCGCCGTAGGCGTTGGAAGCCGAAGTCCCCTGCCCTGCGGTGTGGGTGGCGCTGCCGCCATACGCGTTTGTGCGCGTGGTGGTGTTTCCTGAGTGGGTGGTAGATCCGCCGCCCCAGGCATTCGCGTGCCCGTATGCTGAGGCCGAACTGCAGGTAAATAACGTGAACAGTAAAGCCGAGAGCCCGATCATAACTTTTTTCATGGCGTGTTCCATCTCCTTGCTCGCTATTGCTGCGGTTGTGTCGGATTGGCCTTTTCTGACGGCGTTTTTGTTGTTGGCTTCGCACCGGGGCCGGTCTCCGGATGAGGATGGGCGAAGGGCATGTGCTTTGCGGAAGAGGCGCTGGATGACGTAAAGAAATCATCGGAAACGGAAGGGTCGAGCTTCCAATCGGAGAGCACCAGGTTGTGGCGTAGATGATCAGGGTCGTCGAGGTAAATCGCGTGGATTACACGGGGCAATTTGTCTTCTTCGCCGACCCACATCTCCGCAAAGATTCCGTTGCCGGCAAAGGCCACGATGTCCGTGGTAATGCCTGCGACGATTTTGGATTGGCCGACGTAGTAGGCATGTTTCAAACCAGGAGCCATGTCGCCGTACGGATCGGTGACGATTATGTCTGTAAATGGAAAGTAGATCCCCGCGGAATGGAAAACCGCTTCCAGGGTCTTATCGATTGTGGAGGGCGCGTCAGCTACGGCGACAAGATTTTCCACCGGCGCGTAGGCCATAACGATTTTGCCGTCGTAGTAAAACTCTGAGGCAGGGCCGTCGCCCTCCAGAAGCACGCGAAGCTTATTGGGCCGCTGCAAAACCGTTTCGAATCTATTGCAGTAGACGAGAGGAGCGCCTTGACGGCTGAGACTCTCGAATGTCTCCACCGCGGTGAAGGATAAGGTGTGAGCGCCGGCCAACTTGCTGCTGGTGGCCTTCAGGATTTCAATGGCCTTGGGCTCGAGTTCGAGAGGAGGTGGTGGCGCGGTCTTGTGTGATACGGCTTTCGACTTGGCGGGTGGCGGCGTGCCCTGTGCCGCAGCGACGCCAGCACTCAAAACGAAAAGACTGAAGGCGATCAACGCCAATTGGCCAATTTTATTGAGTCGAATCATCGTACACCTCGAATTGTGTCGGAAACTACACCGGAACCTTCATGGGATCATCCCGCACTCAAACATTTTGTTGGCGATGGGGGGTGCAACTTTGTTAATGAAAGCCGCGCGCATCTGGGGATCGCTTTTAAGAAATGCGATGGCTTTCTGCTCTTCTGCAGTTGGTGGAGCCTTTTCGGACTTCTTCAACCATAGCTGTTCGCAGGTGGACTGCTGGTATTTCATAATGACCTTATCGGCCACCTTGTCCATGATTGGGTACTGCTGAGGCGCCCGGGGTGTGGCGTCGCTAATCCGAGCTAAGGTGAGGCCAAATAACAACAGAGAACACACCGTGAGCGTGACCATCCAAGACAGAAAATGCTTCATCATGACTTCCTCCTAAATTCATTCGTACTTCTATTTCAACTAATGTCCGGAACGACTAGTGCTTTGGTGGGGGTGGTGGGAAATTCTTCAGGAGCTTGGCAACCGACTTGTTCAACTTTTCCATGTCCTTCTGCTGATTGCCGCTGGGGTTCAGGGTCTTAGTCGCGGTGCCGCGCCAGATGAGGTCTTTCGAGGTTGGATCGTAAAAATCCACCGCCAGAGTGCCGTTGGATATTGTGGAGGTTGTGGCTCCGCCCATCCCGCCGCCAATGCCTCTCATTCCCCAGGCATTCAACTGCCTTTCCTGATCGATGGAGCACTGATAGCCCACGTAGACATCGGCTGTGTCGCCGGTGGCTGGTGTGAGCCCCTTTGACGCGAGGGTGTTGTTTACAGCCTGTTTGATCTCCTGGGCTACGATCTGGTTCGGGTGCACGTTTTCCGGCAGATCCACCCACTTATATGTGTGATATTTCGAGAAATCGGTACCGGGCATGAAGTTATATTTCACGTCCTGAGCCGAAAGGGCCGCGCACGCCAGCAGTGCAGGGCCAACCAACAGCAGAAACCGACGAACACTGCCTTTTCTTTTGAGATTCATTTTCATCCTCCTTCAAAAAATACGAATCCAACCACCCTCACTTCAGGTTGATGATTACGCCCGCGACGAGACCCGACATGGTCATGTCGTAGACGAAAGTACTCTGGGGCCGATAGTTCACGGACAAATACCGGTAACCCGCCTGAAGAATACATTTCCTGCCGAGCCTGTAACCGAGCAGTCCCGCGACTTGATAATCGGACCTTGCGGAGCCGCCACCTGCATCGCCCAAGACGGTCATCACGATTTTAGGAGTGACGAGAACTTCAAACTTTCCACCAGCCACGGCATCCACCCAGCTCGCAGAGGCCGAAAAACCGCCCAGGGGTTGTGTTGGCTGCAAGGTCAGGTTGTTCCCCAGATGCCAGTAGCGGACACCGAAAAGAGCATCGACCTTGATCTTTTTTCCATCGGCGAGCCGGTAGCCGATTTTTGGGGTGAGAATAGTCTCGGTCATTTTCGCTTTAATCGAATAGGCGTCTTCCCCTAAAGGAATTGCCTTGTCGTCTGAGAGCTTGATCCACACGAAATCGAGAGGCATAACGATCCGGTTGTAGCGAGCTTCAACTGCCCCCATCGCTCCAATGTTGAGATAGGAGGTAACATCGCTGAAGCTGGCATGGATGCCGGCGTCGTGCCCAAGTACACCGGTTGTGCCATGCACACCGGAGAACCAAATGTACGGTGCAACCGCTACGTGCCAACCTTGGTCAGCGGACGACTGATTCTCAGTCTGCGGAGCGGGTGTTGCCGGGGCCTGAGCCTGTACCGCCGCCCATGGAACAAGAAGCACAAAGCCCAGCGCCAAAGGGAAGACACCCGCCAAGCGAAATCTATGACGCAGACTCATGCAGATCTCCCAACAACCATGCTGGTTTCTTCTTGCATTAACGTACGTGCTTTTCTACTGGCGGCCTCGCCCTGCCAACGAGCGCGATTGATGCCGCCCACTGGCGTACTGTCGGGCGTCGAATTACCCGTGACATCGAAATAGACTTCCTCGGAGGCGTCTTTTGGGAGTTGCGAATTCGCAAGGAGAGTAAGGCGTGCAACCAGGTGAAAAGGCGTTTCCGATTCTTTCCAGTTAACACTCGCGTTTTCGGTCCAAAAATTCGCGTCGTACTTTTTGCCCCAGTAGGTCATCCGGTCGGGATCGAGGAACTGGACTCCAAAATCGAAACTGCTCATCTTGCCGTCTTGCGCCAGATGGCGCACAAGTTCGTCTTGCAAGGCGTTCGGGTTATCAGTTTGCAGAGGACGAGCTGGATTATCTGGGAACGGTGTTGCTGAATACTTCACAATATCGTTGGGTCCGTGACGAAAGGGTGTGTTGCTCCCGTAGCGCAATTTTTGATATGCCTCGATTTTCTGGTGTGCCTGTATTTGAACCAACGTAAGAATTCTCGCCACGCGCAATTTGTCTTTGAAAGGCAGAGACCACAGCCGGGCGGCTGGGTGCGACGCGGTTAGCAGCTTCATAATCGCTAGAAATCCAGGCGCGTCATTTATGGGAAGGGTGGTGGTGTTCTGAAGCGAGAAATCCTGTCGTTTCACGGGCGTGTCGGGAACCAGGGTTCCGTCGCAGGTGAGGTCCACAGAGAAAGACAACGATCGGACGTCTGCCTTGAAGTCGGAATTCACCTTTGGGTCAGCATTCCCAAACCGCACAATCGCCGGATAGATGCCGGGTTTCGCGAAGATTCCCCTCGCCAGGCGCGCCGACAGCGCAGGCACCCGCTTCGCGGAGACGTCAAATACTTCAAAACGGGCGCGGGCAGAGGTCCCTTTTGCGTGCGTCCCCCGGCCAAGCGGGCGTTTCTGTTGAGTGGCAGCATTCGCCTGTAGCAAGAGAACTTGTTTCGTGATCTGCTCGACGATAGCTGCTTCGTCGGCGAGGTTGCGCTCCGCGTCGCTACCGGTCACCCCAAACATGCGGGTCAGGAACAGCATGGTGACTCCTGCCTAACGCGCCGGATCATTGGCCGACCCCCAAGTTGGCGATAAATTTGATCGCGGTAATGCTGGGAAGAAAGCAGTACGCGGCAGCTTTCGTGGTCACAAAGGTGGAAAGACCGGTCACCTTGATCGGTGGCGCTCCGTTCGGCTGCGGCATGACGAAAATGCTTTCCGCCGAGTGTTGCGTGCCAATCATCGGATCCTTCGACTTGGGATTCAGCCTAACGGCTCCTGCAAATTCGCTGTCATTGACCCAATGCCCGAGCACGAACTCATACTGGTTCTCGATGTTCGAATTAATGAAATAACCCAGGAGCCCGCGCGCGATGCCGTCATACGGTTGCTTCGGATCATAGGTGGGGCCATATGGCAACCCACGGCGGATCAGCCGGTGAGTATTGTTGCTACCGCCGGGCACACCCTGCCCGGTCACTGGCTGCCCGCGGGGATTGATGCGACGCATGTGCGCGCCCACGGGGCATCGCATGCCTTTTGGATCTCCCGAGCCATCCGCGTTTACGTATTCGAAGTTGTTCCATTGTTCGGGGGTAAGCCCGGAAGGGCTATCTGTGTCTGGGGACAAGGCCAAAGGAACACCGTTGCGCCATCGCCCGCACATCTTGGCGGCGAGCAGTTCCGGATCAATCTTGTCTCTATTCGACTGCAGAAAATTCTCGAAGCCAACAACATCGGTCTCCATCATTTTGAAAACCGCAAAGCTTCCGTTCAGACCGAGCTGCTTGGGCTCCGGCACCATGTAGTTTTCAGCCTCGTCCTGCAGAACAAACAGCCATGGTTCGCAGGGCTGCTGATGGTCAGGCGGATATTTTTCTGGGCCACCGCGAATCGTGGTCATGCTGATGCCGTCGGTATAGCCGAAGTGAACTTTGGCGGTGGGCACAGGTCGGCCGTTTTGCATCTCGATCAACGCCATGCCGTCTTGGCGCCAGATCTCTCGAAACCCGTTGCCCTCCGAAAACAGAGCCACTAACCGGTCGGTGTAGGCTTGCATTGTGTCTGGACTGATGGAATGTAATGTCACCATCACATGGCCCTCGTCCTTTTGGAAGGCAGCAATCCAGTTTTCTGGCGAGCTTGCTCCAGTGTCTCCCACTAATTTCGCGCGTGCCGCCGCCCCTTCCGTGAATGCCCCGAAGGATTTGAAGGAAATGTTCGGCACAAGCTGCCTGATCTCCAGCGCGTTCATTCCCGGCCAAGTAATTCCCACATTCAGGCAGTAGTCGGGTTTGCGTCGAGGCGCTTCCGTAGGATCGTCGCCAGGGCCGGGCGCGAATCCAACGTGCCAATCCTCGGCAGTGGTAATTTGCGGCGCGTCCGTTTCGCTGCCACTCACCAACCTGTCAAGCATCTTGCGCGCTTGCGCAGGAATGTTCACTGTCAACAAGAAGTGCCGCACCATCGGCATCCGATACCCACGCAGAATGAAGCCTTGAATGTCCGCGAGGTCTAGAGTTGACGTTTTCCGCGTTGCCGATTGGCTATCATTCTTCGCGGGGGCATGCGCAACTCGTCCGAAGATACCGCCAGGAAGTCCTTTGCCTTCTTTTGGCGGCGCCGATTGTTTTTCGCCGTTCTGAGCCACCGCCTCACTCCTTCTTGATCCAGGCCCTCATTAGGGAAGCGCGAACTAATCGCCTGCCGCGGATTGTGCTTTGCTGTCGGCGATCAGTGCATGAATATCCTGAACGCTCAGGCCCGGATAGGCTTGGTAGAACCCGATTGGTCTGCGGTTTGCTCCGGCCGCAAAATCAATGAACTCCTGGAGGTATTTTCGGCAAGGCGACGGCGGCGCACCCTTCGTAAACTTGAAGAGCAGATCGAAGATGGGTCCAATATTTTTGGTGAAATCGGCAATATATTTGTCGAACGAACCGTCGTACACGGTGAAGAAACCGATTTGATTGTCTTCCAGCTTGACGAACTGCGCGAAATGGGGCGTGCCGACTTTATCGAGATCCTTGGTCGTTCCGCTCCCTCTC
>DATKPS010000093.1:0-44677 GCA_035524015.1 Candidatus Sulfotelmatobacter sp. | reverse complement strand
TATCAATAGTAATGGGCAGTTGGTCATAAACCCGCAGTTCGACTACGCCGAGGACTTTCACGAAGGACGAGCATCAGTGTGCTTAGGCAAACCCTGCGACGGTTGGTTGTCTTCAGGTTCTGGGGAACGATGGGGATACATCGACGTTTCAGGGAAGATGGTCATCACTCCGCAGTATGGAAGCGAATCTGACTTCAGCGAAGGACTGGCGTCAGTCTGCACAGGAGATTGCGGAGCGTACGCAACGAAATCGGCTAATCGAGGCTATATCGACCGCGATGGAAAAATCGCCATCCCGATGCAGTTCGGGATTACATCAGAATTTAGCGAGGGATTGGCTCGGGTGTGTGTCGGCTTGTGTCGCTGGAAGGAAAAGGAAGGGTATAGCGGTAAGTTTGGGTTTATAGACCACTCAGGCCGCTTTGTCATCAACCCGCAGTACGACGATGCTTTGGATTTCAAAAACGGCTTTGCACAGGTCACGGTCGGCAAGGGAGACGAGGCAAAGATTGGATACATCGACAAGACAGGAAAGGTAGTCTGGCAACCTTCAAACTGATTCGAAATCGCCTTCGTTTCTGTACCTTTTTTGTACCTTACGACAGCGGTCCACTCCGTTTTGGCGTTTTGAGCAGCACGAAAATCAGTAACTTACGAAAAATGATGGAACCGTCTAAGCAGTGAAGCACTGCAGGCCGATTTTTTAGGAGCCGCGGCGCCTCATGAACTCAGTGGCGCCGTCGTCTTTGTAGATGCCTAGTTTTCGCTTGGCGACGATCCCCGTTGTGCAAATTCCATTGCACCAGAATAGTGCACTTTTGCACCAAAATAGTGCAAGAAATCTCCGGGTTGCCCAGTTGCCCATTTTAAGACCTGTCTAAAAAGTGTAAGTGGTTGCAGCGCCACACCTTATTAGATTTAATACATCGTTCGCAACGAGGAGGCCGAGGGTTCGAATCCCTTCTCGTCCACCAGATTTGCTTTTTTCTTCCGAATCCGACCGCTCACCCCTTTGCGCTTTTTGTCGTCGGCAAAGGGTGAAACGCTCCTGGTTTATGCCACGGCACTTCAAGCTCTACGTCTATCCGCAATCCTAATCCCAGCCCGCATCACGGATGGTTGACCAGCCACGATTGGAAGAACTGCCCGTACCCAGGCGTGGGCGTGCCATTAACATCCAACGAGGCAAGCGGAACGACTTCGTCCATTCCGGCCTGGAGAAGAGCAGCATCTCTGAACTCGATGCGTGCCGGTTTCTCTGTGCCGCTGTGTTTGGGTTAGAGCACTTGAGATATGTGACGAAGGTACACGCCAAGAAAGCGTAGGATGGCCGTCGTACTCGGCTCTCTCTGCCACGGCACACCGGCGACCGCCGCGCCCCGAAACGGGTGACTGAATTCCAGAGTTAGCTGGTGAATGATGCTCCCGGTTTGTCAAGTAACCTTAAACCTCGCATCCGTCTTGAACCTTCATTACCACGAGCGTCACATCGTCACGCTGTGGCTCGTCATTTGCAAAGTTGGATACTTCGGCCAGGATGCGTTCAACGAGTTCCCTTGGCGCCATTTGGCTGCAAGACCGCAGCAGACTCTCGAGCCTCTCCACTCCCCAGAGTTGGCCAGAAGGGTTGGCCGCCTCCGTGATTCCGTCTGTGTATGCCACCAGAATGTCGTCTTTCGCCAATTGGAACTGCGTTGCCTCGAACTGGACCTCCGCGTACATGCCGATAGGCACAGCTTGAGCACGCAAGTGAAACAGTTCGCAGGATTGCGTCCGGGGCCTCACGATGATCGGCGGATTATGGCCAGCATTCACATATTGCAACCTGCGACTCGATGGCTCGTACTCTGCATAGAAGAGCGACGCAAAAACACCCGTCGGGGATGATTCGTGAACGAGATGGTTGACGCCCCCAATAATCGCCGAAAGATCCAAATGTGGGTGTAGCGCTTGTGCTCTGAGGGAGGCCTGTAGACTGGCCATGAGCAGGGCGGCCCCAATTCCTTTTCCGGACACGTCTCCAATGGCGATGCCCCAACGTCCGGCAGACAGAGAAAGGAAGTCATAATAGTCGCCGCCGATGCCACGAGCTGGCTGGTAGAAGGCTTCACAGGAGAGGCAAGGAATCGTGAAGCTCTGAGGCGGGAAAAGGGCGTTTTGAATGTCCTTCGCGGTCTCCAGGTCCTTGGCAACCGCCCGTTGGACTCCGGAGTCGAAATCCGCTTTCTTTAGGAATTGCATAACGGTTTCTACGTGATTACGCAGCAGCAATCCGGCTTCTCTGCCCTGGCCGCGATCAAGCGCCTCTACAATGGGCTGATGAGAATCCACCACCGCAGGTAGATTTTGCGTCACCTTTCCTATGGTTGCTCGCATGCGGAGATCGACTGCCAAAGCATCCCAAACACGCAAAAGCACGTCGTTCTCTGAAGCCCGCAGAATAGCTCGGTGGAATCGCACGTCGTGTTCTGCGCAAGCGTCAAGATCGCGCTCTTCTAGCGCAGCTCGCATAGCGGCTAGCTCATAGCGCAGCCGTCCGGTGTTCCCTTTAAACACCGTCGCTGCGGTTCGCCCGCTGATTTCTTCCAAACCGGCTCGTATTTCGTAAGCCTCCAGCATCTCTTTGAGATTTGGCGCGCACACCGTTGCAGTTTTCTTATTCGACATCATCAGCAAACCGAGCGACTGGCATTCCGAAAACATGTTCTGTAATGCGCCCTCGTCGATTTCGTATGTCGCGGCGATATTGGACAGCCGTAACAGTTCACCCGGTTGATACCGCCCAGTAAACAATTCTCGGGCGAATCGACCGCGCCCGTATTTGCTCCCTTGTTCATTCCACAAAGCACCCATAGGTGGCTTGTACTCGTCCTTTTTCCAAACAGCCATCGCACATGCTCCTAACATACATTTCCTCGGCTTCTCTGCCGACGCGCGACGTCGACAAATGAAAACTCGGCTTCTGCTTTTTGTCGGTGTTTTGCCAAAATATGGGCAGTGGGGAGTTGTTTTCCTTCGAGCAACCTCGGGTAAATCGCTACAAAGAGTAGAAGCTGGGCCAATCTAAGGTGTGACGTTTCCGTTTCGTTTCCGTTGAATTTCTGTTCTACTGCGCAAAGCTGACAGAAAACGCCCACGGCCTCGGAAACGATCTCCAAGTAGAGCTTTCGTGTACGCTGAGCTGTACTTGTTAGAATCAATCCGGACCAAGGCAGTTCGGGATAGGCCCACCTGGTCGGGTTTGAGTTTGGCAAATGAAATCGTTTCAGTCATTCCGGCTTGACGCGGCAAATCATCTCCTCTTGCACGGAGACGAGCGCGTTTCTCTAACCCCCAAGGCGTTCGATGTCCTTCGGTATCTCGTGGAGCGCGCAGGGCGTCTTGTTACCCAAGACGAGTTGCTGGAATCGCTTTGGACGGAAACCTATGTAAACCAGGAAGTTCTTCGGAAATACATTCTGGAGATTCGCAAAGCGCTCGGCGACAAGCCCGACAATCCTGAATTTATAGAGACAATTACCAAGAGAGGCTATCGGTTCATCGCCACGGTCACGGAGGAGGATCCTGCAGCAGCGCCAATTTTGTCGAACAGCGAATTTGGGAAGGATATCCTGCACCGCGATTTGAAACGTATCAGCCCGGATACTACTTCGGGAAAGGTCGAGGCCCCAACCCGTCGAGCGCGTAAGTCAACCTTGCAGTGGGCGGCCGCAGTCATACTGGTAATCCTTGTCGGCGCCGTGGCATTTGCCTGGCTCCGCTATCCGCAGCCTCCGCCCAGGGTGACGGCCATCACGCAACTCACTCGCGATGGCATCCCCAAGATCGGGGTGCTGACCGATGGCTCACGGCTGTACACAACTGAGACGGGCAACGCGGACCGGATCGTACAGGCTTCCACGAGCGGGGGCGAGACATCGCCCATTTCCACTCCATTTGTTTCCAACCCAGTCGTTGAGGCGATTTCGCCCGATCACAGCCAGCTTTTGGTCCTGGATAGCGTGGGCAGTGAGGCCGAGTCGAAGTTCTGGATTGTACCCCTGCCCTCTGGAGCTCCTCGCCGTCTCGGCGATCTTGCTGGCCACTGCGGCACATGGTCACCCGACGGTCGCCACGTCGTTTTCTGCACTGGATCAGACATCTATCAGGCTAACGCCGATGGCACCGATCCGCACAAGTTGGCCACCGTTTCAGGCGAGCCCAATGGACTCCACTTTTCTCCGGATGGCACTCGCATCAGCTTCTCCGTTGCAAGACCCGAGAGTGACTCGTCCGCGCTTTGGGAGATGCGTTCCGATGGAAGCGATCTTCATCCCCTGTTTCCGGGATGGCACAGTCCGCCGGTCGAATGCTGCGGCGTGTGGACGCCGGATGGCCGTTACTATCTTTTCGTGAGCGGCTTTCCCGGAAGCGACGTTTGGGCCCTTCGCGAGACGACAGGACTTTTTCGCAGGCGTTCTTCCATACCCTTTCAACTGACCACCGGTCCCTTGTCCTTCACCTCGTTGACGCCCAGTCCAGATGGGAGGAAGTTGTTTGCGCACGGGTTGCAGGGTCGCGGCGAACTTGTCAGCTACGATGCCAAGTCTCATCAGTTTGTGCCCTTTCTTTCCGGGATTTCAGCCGGAGAATTGGACTTCTCCCGCGATGGCAGGTGGGTCACTTACGTTTCCTACCCCGAATACACGCTCTGGCGTAGCCGGACGGACGGTGGCGAGCGTTTGCAGCTAACCTACCCGCCAGTTTCTGCCGGTCTGCCTCGCTGGTCACCCGACGGAACGCAGATCGCGTATGTTGACACCCAGCTGGGACGGCCTTGGAAGGCCTTCCTGATCTCCGCTCAAGGTGGTTCGCCCAAGGAAGTTCTCCCAGAAAACCACACCCAAGTAGATCCGAGTTGGTCCCCCGACGGCAAGAAGCTCGCCTTGGGTCGAACCCAGGAAACAGGGCAGACGGAACCACTGCTAATTCAGATTGTGAACCTCGCTACTCGGCAGGCCTCGACCATCCCCGGCTCGGACAATTTGTACAGTCCCCGTTGGTCGCCCGATGGGCAATATCTGGCCGCGCTCAGCCAGGACTCTACCAAACTCCTGCTGTTCAACTTCAAAACCCAGAAATGGTCGAACTGGATCACGGAACCGGAAGCGATCGGATTTCCCAACTGGTCACCCGATGGGCACTACCTTTACTACGACATTGCGTTCAGCGACCATCCCACTTTTCAGCGCATACGGGTCGGCCAGACACGCTCGGAGCTGCTGGCCGATTTGAAGGCCTTGACCAGATTCAAGAGTCGTGCCGCTGGTCCTTGGAGCAATGTTGCCCCCGACGGCTCTGCTGTCTTCGTCCGTGACTTGAGTACTGACGAAATTTACGCTCTCGATCTGGAACTGCCGTAGTTTGACGTTGAGTCGCGACGGATTACACTCGCACCCCCGATCTCCTGGTACCGGACAGGCGGCAATACCCTGCCGCCGTTGGCCAAATAACGGCGACCGCCCCGTTCACACGGCATTAACTCTGCTGTAGCACGCTGGTCTCATGTCGCAGAGTTTCGCTGAGGTAGAGCATGAAGAAACTAGTGTCGATCCCAACTGAGAGCTTGAAGCATTTGAAAAAGGATGATTTGAAAGATTTCGGCTACCAGTTTGTTTCGGTAAGACTGAAGGACGGCAAAGTTTTCGCGCAAGCGGTTGCGAGCGAGGGCTGCATCATCCAAGTAAAGGGATTTCGTGAAATTCCCTTTGTTGAGACCGACATAGAGTCGATTGACGCGGACGCCCAGCCGTGGAATTTTCGACGCAGGGCCGTCAGGACAAGAAGTGGGCCAAGAAAGTGATGATTAACTCCCGGCTTGTAGGAAGTGATGTTCGCGCTTGGCAACGACTCCGGAGGATTACGGGCAATGCGGAAGTAATCCACTTGGATGAAATACGCGCTTTTCGTTGATGTGGAACGTACGTGTGGCGCTTGCCGCGCTAAGAAGCAGCATCAAGCACCCGTCGTTCTCATGTAAAATGATCTCAGCATCCAGACGCAGGAGTTTTTCTTCTGCGACCAACCGTAGCCGTCCGCACCAGGAAAACGGTGGTAATCGCCATCCCAGGCGAGATGCGCTGGCTGAGCCAGAAAGGACACCATGAGCAACTCCGATAAAAGAGACGAAGTAACAACAAAGATTTGCTGGATTGTCGACGTAACGGAGCACGGTCGCCGGCTCATTTTTAACCGAGTTGATCTTCCGTTAGATCCATCCGAGTTGTTGCAGCACATCAACGAGAATCTAGTCGGATATTGTGTGCGCCGCTCGAGCCCCGAGGATCGAGACAAAGTTGGCGAGTATTTTGCAGTGGCGGACGACGGATTGATTCTTGAAACTCACGTGAATCTAACCAGATTTGCCTTAACGATTGAGGCAACTCGGTTCATGTGAAGTATGGACGGTGTACTGGGAGGTACTTTTTCCGCGGACCCGTTAATCGGGACCTGGATTCGTTTGGCACATCGTAATCCCAGCTCGCATCACGGATGGTTGACCAGCCACGATTGGAAGAACTGTCCATACCCGGGCGTTGGCGTGCCATTGACATCCAAGATGAGAATGTCGTTCGCGCCCGTCCACACGTCCCACGTCCAACCGAGAACGCCGATTTGTGGCAGCCCGCTGGGCACGGCGGGCCAAGTCGCTCCCGGTTCCGTGGACGTGGAAGCTTCAGCGGGCGCATCGGCAAAGGTAGTCACGGTAGCCACCAGCGGAGAGCCCACAGTGCCCGTGGAATCCTGGTCGCCGGTTTCCGTGGTAAGCACGGGAACTCCCGCCTGAAGGATCGCTTGCACCTCAGTGAAAATTTGCGGCGAGTAGCCCGGCGTGCAGTAAGTGTCTGTGCCGGTGCAGGGATTTTCCCAAGCCTGACCGTAGGTGGGATACGCGTGCCACGTGGCGGCCATTTGGTGCAGCGGATCCGCAGGTTCGTGGGCAAGCCACCCACTGAGGTCGCTCGTGTAGCCCACCGAACCGATAAGCACCACGTTGCTGGCGCCCGTGCCGCGGATGGCGTTGATCATGGCTTGATAGCTGGCCACGTTCCAGGAGGTCATCACGTTCTGCCAGTTGCCCGAGTTACTGGTCGCCGGATATCCGCTAAACGAACCGTTCTGCCCGAACATCATGTATTCCCACGCATCCCCGGAGAAATCGAAATCGAAAAAAGGTTCGTTGAATAACTCGAACATGACCGCCGGATTGTTTTTGTAGGTGTCGGCGATGGACGTCCAGAAATCAATGGAGTGGTCCGCGTCCGCCATTTGCGACTGCAACATCGGACAAGCGTTGCCCGGCGCGGCCCAGTGCAGGTCCAGAATCACGTACAGCCCCGCGGCATTGGCTTCGCTGACCAGACTCGCAAGCGCTTGCTTGTAGTTGTTGCCGGGGTCCGCGTTGTGCACAACGCCGCTCGTGTCCGTGCAGGTCAGCGCCAGCCACGAGTCCTCGTTCAGCGGAATGCGCACCACGTTGGCCTTCCACGCATTGATCGCCGACCACTTCGGATTGTTCGCCTGCCCGAATTGTCCCCCGGTCGGATCGCTCGGGTCCCAGCCCTGAATGGCCACGAATTCCATGCCGCTCAGGTTCACTCCACGGAGCTGGATCACGTTGCCGGAACCGTCGACAAAGGTGTTGCCCTTGATGCTGATCGAAAATGCTCCCGACGAAGAACTCACGGTCACCGTGGCCGAAGCGTCCGCGGAACCCCCACTCCCTGTGCACGTCAGCGTGTACGTGGTCGTGGCCGTTGGAGACACGGATTGCGTGCCACTGGTGGCTTGCGACCCGCTCCAGCCGCCGCTCGCCGTGCATCCCGTGGCGTTTGTGCTCGACCAAGTCAGCGTGGAACTTGCGCTGGATGTAATGGAGCTCGGATTGGCCGTCAGCGTAACCGTGGGTGCCGGAGTTGCCGCTGTTACCGTTACCGTCGCCGAAGCATTGCCGGAGCCACCTGGGCCCGTACACGTCAGCGTGTAGGTCGTTGTGGCTGACGGCGTGACCCCTTTTGTGCCGCTGGTCGCTTCGGTGCCGCTCCAGCCGCCGCTCGCCGTACACGTAGTCGCGTTCGTGGTAGACCATTGCAATGTCGACGTGTTTCCTGCATTGATAGTGGCTGGATTCGCGCTCAGTGTGACCGTCGGCGCCGCAGCCACCGCCGCCAACGTCAGCGTAGCCGTGGCGGATTTGCTTGCGTCCGCCTGCGAAACCGCCGTAATGGATATGCTGGCGCTGGCGGGCATGCTGGAAGGCGCAGTGTACAGGCCCGACGCCGTGATCGTGCCATTGCTCGAGTTTCCGGAAGTAACCCCGTCGACTTGCCAAATCACCCCGCTGTTCGCCGCATTCGAAACTGTGGCGGTGAACTGCTGCGTTTTGCCCAATTGCGCCGAAGCGGTTGCAGGGGAAATGCTCACCGTGATTTGCCCCGCGCCCGACGTTGCAGCGTGATACGACGCGCAGCCGCATAGCAAGACGGTGGCAAGCAGCACCACCAAACAACCGCTGCCCTGCTGCCAGACTCCAGACTTCCGGCTCAGCATCCGGCCTACACCAACGCCTGGTATCAGAAATGAATGAGCACCACCATTGCGCTCGGACACAACGACACCGCCTTTTCAGCAAGGGCTTGGGCTGTGCTGCTCGCATCCACACTAGAATCTCCTTCCTTCTCGCGGAACTGGTCCTATGTCTAGAAAACGGACTGGACCGTCAGGACAGTCCACAGCCCACCTGCTTTCACACCATTTGCAGCTGCCCGAAACTCCCGCGGCTTTCCGCCGCGACCCAAAGATGTATTGGCACCCGGGGGCGGAGCTTTAGTTCACCCCCGAGTTTCGAGCGGCTCTTGCAGGGCGAATACTACCTGCCCGGTAATGCAATGTTCGCCGAAACGGATTAAACTTCAGGTGTCCGCGCGATTCTGGCTAGCTCACCCCAAGAGCATGGCCAGGAGGTTGGATTTATGACGCGCTTTGTCTTTGGCACGTCCCTTCTCTGCAACACTGTCTTCGCCATTGCCTGCCTGGCAGGATTGCTCTGCCTCCACACTCCCCCGGCACAAGCACAACACGTCGGTGGACACGTCGGAGCCGCAGGCGCGCGCACATTTGTGCCGCCCGCCTCACGGGTTCCGGCAACCCATCCAGTCTTTGCGCCGGCACCGCGCCTGTCGCAATTTGGCGCCCCAGGTTTCTTCTACCGGCCCTGGGGGCCCAGGCCGTTTCCACCGATTTTTCGATTTCCCGGCTACCCCTTCTCCTTCGGAGCGCCCTTCTGGTTTTTGGGCGGCTGGGGTTACAACCCTTGCTGGTGGCTGAACTGCTTCCTCTATTGGAACATGGGCTCCAGCTACAATCCGACTCCGTGGAATGCCAACGCCATGCAGAATTACGTGCAGCCGCCCATCTACCAATATTCTTTGTATGCCTATGGCTACGACCGGCGCGACTTCCCCCAGTTATATCTGAAAGATGGCACGGTGATCAGCGTCCGCGACTACTGGCTGGTCGACGACCAACTTCATTTCTCGGCCATCGAAGGTGCTAAATATGTCGAGCACACCATTCCCCTCGATGAATTGGATTTGCAAACCACCATCGAGGTGAATACCCGCCGCGGTTTTCGCTTTGTCCTGCGCGATGAGCCGATGGATCAGTATCTGCGGGACCACCCCAACGAAAACCCTCCCGATTGGCCCGCCCCTAAGCAGTAGACTTCTCGTTCGCAGCGACTCGCACTGCTTTGCACCCGCTTCCCTATTGCGTGTCTTTCGTGTACGCCAGCGGCAGCTGCGATGCCAATTGCAGCTCCAGCATCACGCTGATGCGCCGGTCCAGTTGAAAGAACGTGGCCGCCTTCTTGCCTGGCAGGATCTCGCTCATCGGCACCACATACTTTAAACGCAGTTGGTGCGCCTGATCATCTAACTCCAGCCAGCGCCGGATGTAGATTAGCGCGTCTTCATTGCTCATGTCCTGCCACTGTTCTCCGTAACGTCGAATGAGTTGCAGCTTTTCTCCGTTGATGGGGCGCAGTTCTTCGCTGTACCGGTTGTACAGCGCCCAGAATTTCACCGCCTCCGACTCCGTCATGGGCAGGTTCTGAGCAATGAGCTTCTGCTTTTGACCGCGCAAGTCCTGGCGCAACAATTGCAAGTCGGCGTCCGAAGCCACGATCACCTGGGCCGCCAGATTATTCGAGCCCTGCTGGCTCTGCTGGCTTTCCTGCCGCGCCAGGAGTCTCCAGCCCATAAAAATGCACAGCGCGCTCAGCACCACCACCACCATGGACCTGGCCTTCATATGCGCACCTCCGCTTGTAATTCTTCCCTTGTCCTATTCCACGAGCTTGATAGCCGGCGGCTTCCACGTGCCGTCGATGATAGACGGCGGTGTTTCCTTTGGCCAATACAGACGCAACATTGGAATGAATCTGGCTTTCGGCGCGGGCAGCCAGTTTGCTTCCTTTGCTTTGCCCGGTGAATCCGACTGCAGATACAGGTCCACGGAGCCGTCGGCATTGGTGACGAACTTATTTCGCGAGCTAAGGGTATAGCGATGGAGTGGATTCGGCACAAAGAACATATCCTTGTCGTACATCGTCAACGACCAGAATCCATTGACCGGCGGGAACTGTCCTTTGTCGAAGTGCATAACGTACTTCTTGGTGCCGTCATACTCCTTCCCCTCCGCATCTTTCTCGGATGTCGGGTAAATGGCGTCTTGCGGACGATTGGCGCCGAGACCGATTGCGGTCACGAACGCACGCTGCAAATAGTCGGTGCCATAGACGCCGATGTTCTTCGTCAGATACATCCATCCGTTGACTGGCACCGCCGCCTTCTTAAAACCCTCCAGAATTTTCAACTGGGCCAGTCTTGGCACTGTTTTGATGGCTTCCTTATCGAAGGCGCCGAGCTTGCTCGGGTCGAAATCCTGCCCCGGGACCACTCCAATCTTCGCCATTTTCGCCACCATCGCCGTATCTTCCGCGGCGGGAGGATTGCTCTTCATCAGCTTCGCCAAGTAGCTGAAGTATTCGTTCACACCGAGCGCGTCGACCTGATCACGCGTCGACGTTTTCATATCGAGCGCGTTGTCTACCTCGCCCGGAACTGGTGTGTAGGGCTTTCCGTAGGAACTGAGCGGCACCAGCGAGAACTTGTCCTGCAGCGCGTGCACTTTCGCGTAGTCCTCCGGCGTCCCCGTGCAGTAAATGCGGCCAAGTATCCATACCAGCCCCGTGGGCGATTTGTACTCGGTCACACCCTCGGGCACGTTTCCCGTCCACCCAGGTCCAGTGATGGCGTACTTCTGTGCCTTGCCGCCAGTGGTGCGTTTTCCCGGAACCTGGAATACGTCTGTCCACCCGTCCAGCATGGGCATCAGGTAATAACGGTCGCCCATGTCCGGAATACTGAAGACCCAAGGCTCCTTGGAAACATCAATCCACGCCGTAGTGTAGAGGGTGTCTGCATTCGGGGCGGTAACCGCGTGATCCTCAACGGCCGGATAGGAACGCAGCTTGATGATCTGCCCCATGGGGCCCCGCGCGCCCTGGACCGTCGCGTAGTTGGTCATCACTTTGCGGGTCATGTCCATGGTGACGAGCGGGTACCCGTAAATGTAGACATCCATCGCGTCGCTAACCGCTTGCTCGATTCCGGGCGCTTCCGCCTTTTTCCCCTCCTGCTGGCAGGAAATTATAACCAAGCAAAAAACAACGGACGCGAACACTGCTGCGGCCCGGTAAACACCCTTACCGTTGCGTGCTGTGTTGACCATGCAAGTCTCCTTTTTCGCCGACATCAGCAGCCAGCGAAACGCGCCTTGACGGTTCAGTCTCCTCCGTCTAGTCGAGTTACCTCACTCTACTCCTGGAAAACCGCTGTAAACGACAATCTTTTCACCGTTGGGATCAACGGCGCGTTCCACCCGGTCTATGCACTGTCGCCAATCTGCATTACTATTCCGGAACCGCTCGCTCGGCTAAGCCCGGAACATTCGCCTTGGTACTTTGACAGACTCGTCCGCCCGGAGGTGATGACGTGGATAAAGCAACGTTGAAACAAAAGGCCCGTCAAGAGATGAAGGACTTCCTGGTGATTTCCTTCTATCTCTGGGTGGTTCTCGGAGTCATGTTGCTCTACAAATCCATCGTTCTCCATGCCGCGCATCTTACTTCGCAGATCACTGTCTGGGAGAAGGGCTTCGCTATCATTAATGCGCTTGCCCTCGGTAAGGTGGCGTTAATCGCCAGAGCGTTGCACCTTGGCGAACGCTTTGATGATGCCCCGCTGATCTACCCAACGCTATTCAAGTCGGCTGTTTTTTCCATACTGTTGGGGTGCTTCAAAATCCTCGAGGCAGCGGCTGTCGGTTATTTCCATCACAAGACTTTCCAAGAGAGCATCGGCGATCTGGGCGGCGGCACCTTGCAAGGCATCCTTGGCCTGACCATCGTTCTTTTTGTGGTCCTGATTCCCTTCTTCGGATACTCGGAACTGACACGCGTCATGGGAGAAGGCCGGCTGCAGAGCCTCTTTTTCAAATCTCGGCCGCCAGCCAGCCAGCAAACGCACGCCTAATTGCCAACGCTACCAGGCGATCCTTTCGCTAATGGCCGTCGCAGCTGGTTGCGCGTCCCAGAAGTTCTGGATATTTCTCTTTAGTTTCCACTTGCTACCACGTATTCCTCTGCGCAACAATCGGGCCCACGGAGCTCACAAATGAAGGCTACCCGCCCTGCGGTGTACGTGTGTCTGCTGATCGCAATCATTGCCACTCTAACCGGTCCTCATCCACTCCACGCTCAATCCTACGTTCGCGAGTCAGGACCCGAACTTTTCTCCTATCCCGAGTTGGTGCAGCTCAACTCCGATCAGGAAGTGCCCCCGGAATTGGCGGAGAAGTTGCGCCTGATCACCACCACTCCCTTCCTTAACAATGAGGCTTATTTGAACGGAACACGGCCAACGCCCCTCGATGTGCCCGGACTTGGACCTTCTTTGCGCGTGGCTCTCTGGAATATCGAGCGCGGTCTGGAACTTGACGACATCCTGCTCTTCCTGAAGGACAAAGACGCGTTCATGGCTAAGGTTGCAGAGGAGCGCAAGCACGCCAAACAAAGCGGCAAAAGGCTTCGCGCCGTTCAGCTTGAAAAGATTCCCGAGCAGATCGAAATTCTCAAGGCCGCCGACGTGTGGATCTTGAATGAAGTGGATTGGGGCGTAAAGCGAACCGATTATCGCGAGGTTATCCGCGAACTCGGCAAGGCCCTCAACATGAACTGGGCTTATGGCGTCGAGTTCCTGGAAATCGATGCGAAGCAACTGGGTCTGGACACCTTCGACGACGGCGAGACCGGCCAACAGCAAGCCGATCTTCAGGAAGTCTTCCGTGTAGACAAGACGCGCTTGCATGCCATGCACGGAAATGCCGTGCTGTCACGTTATCCGATCGCCGGCGCGCGCTTGGTGCCCTTCACCGTGGGCTACGACTGGTTCCAGGAAAGCAAAATTCGGCCACTCGAGAAAGGAAAGCGCAAAGCGGCCATTTTGATCGGCGAGGATCTGTTGCGCGAGGTGCGCCGCGGCCAGCGCACTACCCTGTACGTGGACCTGGACGTTCCCCAAGCCCCGGGAAAGCGCGTAACCATTGCTTCTACCCACCTGGAGAACCGCACCAAACCGAAAGTCCGCAAGCAGCAAATGCTGGAGTTGCTCACCGCCGTGAAGGATGTGCCCAATCCCGTGGTCATCGGCGGAGATATGAACACCACCGGCGGAGACTCCACCCCGACCAGCATCGAAAACATGCTCTACAAACGCTACGGCAGCTTGGATTTCTGGACCACCAAAGGCATCCAGTGGACCACCGGAGTGGGCATGATCTACAGCGGCACCAAGGCGGCCCTCAAACTCTCCGGCATTCAATACCGCATCGATCCCACCTCTGCAAACATTCCTGGAGCTTCCCCCAACCTCGAACGTGGCTTTTTTACCGCAACGGAAAATTTCCGTTTCAGCGATGGAAAGGCCATCGATTTTCGTGGTATTCCCGAACGCACCGTCAACGGCACCGCCGGAACCCTGGCCGATTCCAACCAGCGCCAGAATGCGGGCTTCGTTCCGACGTTTGTCGCCGAACTGATCTGGGGCAAGGTGCGCGTCGCCAAATTCAAGTTGGACTGGATTTTTGTGAAGACCGACCTCGACAATCCTCGCGATCCCAACGGCTCCTTCGTCTTTGCACCACATTTCGCCAGAACCATGGGCGACCTGAACAACTGTTTGCCCGAACCTATTGCCGACCACAGCCCGATGACCGTGGATCTGCCCTTCCAGGAGCCGCAGGGCATCACCAGACCAGCGCCAAAGAAAAACTAATCTGCCAACGCGCCTCCGCGCGGGCTCACTTCGCTTCTTCCAATCGCTACTGCTATTCTGGATTCATCCCATCTTTGAGGAAGCGAGAGTCCGTGGCACCGATTATCAGCGCTCAGGGTCTGGCCAAACGCTTCGGCGTCGCGCCTCTTTTCCAAAATCTCGCTTTTCTGGTGGCCGATGGCGAGCGCATCGGCGTGATCGGACCAAATGGATCGGGCAAATCCACGCTTCTGGAGATTCTGAGTGGCCGCATGCAACCCGACAGCGGCGACGTGGCCGTCCGCAAGGGCACTCATCTCAGCCTGGTTCGCCAAGTTTCCGATTACGCTCCCGGCGAAACCGTTCAGTCTGTGGTCCGCCGGGCCCTTGATGAAGCCGGCGTTCCCGAAGAAGATCGCGCCGCACGAACCGCGGGAATTCTTGGCCGCGCGGGTTTCACGGATGTGCTCGCTCCGGCCGCCGCACTCTCGGGAGGCTGGCGCAAGCGCCTCGCTATAGTGGAAGCCTTAGTGCGTCAGCCCGATGTGCTGCTGCTCGACGAGCCTACCAATCATCTCGATCTTGCTGGAATCGATTGGCTCGAATCCGTGCTCGCCAATGCCTCCTTTGCCTGTGTCGTGGTCAGCCATGACCGCTATTTCCTCGAAAACATCGCCAATCAAATCGTCGAAATCAATCCCGCCTATGAGCATGGCTCCTTGCGCGTCGCTGGCAACTACAGCGCCTTTCTCGAAGCCAAGGAAGAGTATCTGCATGCTCAAAGGAACCGCCAAGCGGCCCTCGAAAATCGCGTACACACCGAAATCGAGTGGCTCCGTCGCGGTCCCAAAGCACGAACCACCAAATCCAAAGCGCGCATCGACAAAGCCCACGAGTTGATCGGTGAACTGGCCGACCTGAACGCCCGCACGCGCACCAGCACCGCCAAAATTGACTTTACTTCCTCAGACCGCAAGACCAAGCAGCTCGTGACCTTGGACGATGTGAGTTATTCCTTCGGCGATCGCGCGCTATTCGAACATCTCCATTTCATTATCACCTCCGGCATGCGTGTTGGCCTGGTCGGCCCAAATGGCAGCGGCAAGAGCACCCTCCTCCGTCTACTAAACGGCGATTTGCAGCCGGCGACCGGCAAGATTCGCTTTGCGGAATCTTTGCGAATTGTTTATTTCGACCAAAATCGCGTCTTGGACCCGGACGTGACCTTGCGCCGCGCCCTCGCCCCTGATTCCGATTCCGTCATTTATCAGGACCGCGTCATTCACGTGGCTTCCTGGGCCGCCCGTTTTCTCTTTACCGCCGAGCAATTCAATCAACCGGTGGGGCGCCTTTCCGGCGGCGAAAGGGCGCGCGTGCTGATCGCGCAATTGATGCTACAACCCGCGGACGTATTGCTGCTCGACGAACCCACCAATGATCTGGACATTCCCACCTTGGAAATTCTAGAGGAAAGTCTGCTCGAGTATCGCGGCGCCCTGGTGCTGGTCACCCACGATCGCTTCATGCTGGACCGCGTCTCCACCGTGGTCCTTGGCCTTGACGGCCTTGGTCACGTCGACCGTTTCGCGGACTATGCGCAATGGGATTTCTGGCAACGCGAACAGCTTGCCGTGCACGCGGACAAGCCAGAACAAATCTCCAGGAGAGCGGCGACCAGCGCCGAGCCTCTCGCCCAAAGCCCTCGTCCAAGGAAGAAGCTCTCCTACAAGGAAGCCCGCGAACTCGAAACCATCGAACAGCGCATTGCTGACGCCGAAAAGCACTTACAAGCTCGCCATGATGCTCTGGCCGACCCTGCTCTGCTGAGCGACGGCGCTCGCCTGCGCACCATTTCCCTGGAGATGGACGCGGCACAAAAGGCCATCGACGCCCTCTACGCGCGATGGGCGGAACTGGAAGCAAAGCTATAAATCGCCGCCGCCCCTTCTCGCGCTATTTCAATTCGCCGCGTTGCCCGGACCGCCGACCGCATGCAACACCGGCAAGCGTTCCTGCACCCCCGGCAAAGCGGGAAACGGCGCGTGCGGCTCGCTCTGGTACCAATACGCCACGGAAAAGTAATTGTCCGACCGGCCATTCGCATGGCCGTGCTCGATCGTGGCGCGAATCGACTTAGTGAATGGGATCGGCGAATCCAAGTGGAATCGGTACACACTGCTCCGGCTGCCCGCCTTTTCTTCCCCAACCACCGGAGCACCATACAGCAAGTAAGAAAATGGCTTGCCCCCAAAATCATACGCACCTAGGAAATAATCTTCCGTGCCCGTGCCGTTGATCGATGGTTCCTTGGCGCCATCGATGAAGAACATGTCGTCGCCCTCGCCCCACCAAAAATCTTGATTCTGCAGCACGGACATGGTCACGCCCACGTACTGGCCACGCCCCGTCGCTTCCATCCACACGTAATTCCCTTCGCCGGTCAGATTCTTGCGCTCGTTTTGCACCGGATCGCCGTTGTCCTTCCACTTTTCGGTGATACCGTGATTCGGTGACGCCTGGCGGTACTGCGCGTGAAAATACAACGTGTCCGCCGGCAGCGGCTTCGCATACAACTGGTAATCAATGTTGTAGTAAAGCGCGTCGAGTTTCATCCCGCCCTGATTTTCGATCGTGATTCGCGCATGTTTCTGAAACGGCATCGCAAAGAAGCAATTGACGGCGCGATCCGGAGCCGCGGATAAGGGCAACGATTGGTATGTAAAGTACTCACCCAGCCCGAGCCCAAAAAAATCGCCGAGCGGCGCTTCCACGCTGGGTGTGCTTTCGCCGTCCCAATAAATTCGCAACACCAGTTTCTTCAGGTGATATGGCTCGTCCGATGCCAACGTGAACCAAACGTGCGTGATGATCCCCGGCCCCTCCGCGTCCATCACCGTGAGCGTTTGTCCTGCCGCAATCGTCCGGTAGTCCTCGTTGCCTCCGCTGGTGTCGAAGCTGGACACCCGCTTCTGCACGTACTCGCGTGGCTGCGTCAGATTTGTCAGCCAATCCAGGCTCTGGCCGCACAACACACTGCTGCTCATCCACGCCAACAGCCATACTCTCACCACCATCCGCATAGGTTCTCCTCAGCATTCCCAGCCCGCACCTTACTAAATCGATTCATTCAAGCCTAAATCGACATTTGTGCTATTCTCTCGCTGGCTCGCTCCACAAGGTTCAACCATGAAAAGCTCATTGCCTCTACTATTCCTTTGCCTGCTGTTTTCTGCCTGTAGTCCTGCTACTTGGGCACAAACCCCAAACGCGCAACCTCTCGTGGTCGATTTAAGCGCGAAAACCACCGCCTTTCCGCACTTCTGGGAACAATCCTTTGGCTCAGGACGCGCTATTTTGACCCTTCGGGAAGACTATCGCAATGACTTGCGCGAAGTGAAAAAGGTCACCGATTTCCGCTACGTTCGCTTCCACGCCATTTTTCATGATGAACTCGGCGTTTACGACGAGGACGCCGCTGGCAATCCTGTCTTCAACTTCACCTATGTGGGCCAAGTCTACGACGGGTTGCTCGCCAACGGCGTCCGACCGATCGTCGAAATCAGTTTCATGCCCAAAAAACTTGCCGCCCGCCAGGATCTTCATCCTTTTTGGTACAAACAGAACGTCTCCCCACCCAAAGATTACGCCAAATGGGACGCGCTGATTCGCAATTTCGCTCAGTTCCTGGTCAATCGCTATGGCATCGACGAAGTTTCGCAGTGGTATTTCGAAGTCTGGAACGAGCCAAACATCGATTTCTGGTCGGGAGATCCGAAGCAAGCCACCTATTTCGAACTTTACGATCACACCGCCCGCGCTCTGAAATCCGTGAACTCCCGCTTACGCGTAGGTGGACCGGCCACATCCTCCGCGCATTGGGTTGATGATTTTCTCGCGCACACCGCCAAGAACAATGTTCCTGTCGATTTCGTCTCCACCCACGGCTACTCCGATGACACCGTGGAAGACCTGTTTGGCACTCACGAAGACATTCCCATCGAAAAACGCGCATGCAAGGCCGTCGAAAAAGTTCACAACCAGATCAAGGCTTCTTCCCAGCCGAATCTTCCGCTGCTATGGACCGAATGGAACGTTTCCGGCTATGGCGAACTTCATGCCGGTGACACCAGCTACGCCGCCACTGCCACGGCGCAAACTATTCACGATTGCGACGGCCTCCTCGACCTGCTTTCTCGTTGGACCTTCAGCGATGTATTCGAAGAAGGGGGTCCGCCCCGCGAACCGTTTTACGGTGGATTTGGCCTGATTGCTCCCGGCGGAATCAAAAAGCCCGCCTACTACGCCTTCGCGTTGTTCCACAAACTGGGCACCCTTCGCATCGCCAATCCCGCCGACAATCTGCTCGTCACCAAGCATGACGATGGTTCGTTCACCCTCGCCCTCTGGAACCTTTCGGCCCCCACCGCAACCGGCACGCCCCGTACCTACGATTTACAGTTCGCTGGAGCCAAAACGGGAAAACATGCCCTCGTGTACCGCATTGATGCCGCCCACTCGAACACCTTGCAGGCCTACTCCCGCATGGGCAAACCTCTCTATCCCACTCCCGCCCAGGTGCGCCAACTGAATGAAGAATCGACCCTTAACCCTCCCGAATCGCTCCCGATCCAGCAGCATCATTTGGTTCTGACCCTGCCGGTCAACGGCTTCGTCCTGGTGGAAGTCCACCCTTAAGCCCACTGTTCCATAACGCACCGGAGCCGCGCCGGTCTACCCGCTTTTTCGATACGACCTATCCGAAACCCAAAAGTTGATGCTTGACAATCAAAAAGCGCATTCATATACTCGGCGCAATCGTTGGCTTAACCGATTTACTAGCGGGTTCGGTGCTACTTCGCTAATTCTCCACATGGTGCATTTCAGTCGAGCGGAGGAAGGCGCATGTCTGTTCTACGAGTTTTCTCACGCATCATCTTTGCTCTCACTGTAATTCTCCTCGTCGTTTCCGGAGCTCGCGCTCAGTATCGCGCCGGCATCCAGGGCACTGTGTTGGACTCCCAAGGCGCAGCGGTTCCGGGAGCACAAATCACAGTCACGGCGAAAGAGACTGGTCTGTCGCAACAAGCCGTCACCGACGACAAAGGTGTGTTCTCGGTCAGCCGTCTGGGTCCGGGAGCCTACACGGTTGTTGCCGAAAAACAGGGTTTCAAAAGAAAAGTGTTGGACGACGTCAACATCATCGCCGACCAGGTGAGCGGTCTGAACATTACCCTGGAAATCGGCCAAGTGACCGAGTCCGTCACCGTCAACGCGTCAGAACTGCCCGCCATCGATACGGAATCCGGCCAAATCACTGGCACCGTGACCAGCCAACAAATTCAGCAACTGCCTTCCTTCGGCCGCGACGTGTACCAACTCGCGCAACTCACTCCCGGGGCCTTCGGTGATGCGGCGCAGCAAGGCGGCGGTGGCTCAGCGCAGCTCCCAGGTACGAACTCCTCCGCATCCCAGGCAACGGACGGCATCTTTAAGACGGAGAACGCTCCGCAGATCATCGCAAACGGTGCTCAGCTTCAGCAAAACAACATCACCCTCGACGGTGTCGGGATCACCAGCGTTTCCTGGGGAGGCGCCGCGGTTATTACTCCGACGGAAGACTCCGTCCAGGAAGTTCGCGTCGTAACCAATAACTATGACGCCGAAGACGGACGCTTCAGTGGCGCGCAGATTCAAGTCACCAGCAAGGGCGGCACCAATAGCTTTCACGGCAGTGCCTTCTTCGAGAACACCCAGCCGGGCTTCAACGCTTACCAACGCTGGAATGGCCTTGGGTCGGAAGGACCGGGAACTCCCGAGGAGCGGGGCTTGCAGAAAGACACCGCGAAATTCAATCAGATTGGCGGCAGCCTTGGTGGCCCGATCATCAAGAACAAGCTGTTTGCGTTCTTTGCCTATGAAACCATCCGGAACAATTCCACCAGCACCAGCACCGGTTGGTATGAAACTCCTCAATTCGCCAAAATGGCGCCCGCAAATAGTATCGCTTCTCAGTACCTGACCTTCCCGGGCGAAGGCCCTTCGTACTCGTCCATCATCAGCAACGCCGGAACCAGCTGCGCGGCCGTCGGATTGGTTGAGTACAACGCCGCTACCAAGAGCGGAAATTGCATCACCGTTCCCGGACAGGGCTTGGATCTCGGCTCGCCGTTGACGAGCGCTCTCGGCACACAAGACCCTTCCTGGACTGGCGCGACCAACCCTGGGGTGGGCGGCGGACTGAATCCCGCTAATCCCATTGCCACGATTATGGATGTCAGCACCACCGCACCCAGCACCGTCGTTGAACAGCAGTTCAACGGCCGCTTGGATTACAACCTCACCAGCAAAGACCTGATCACCTTCAGCATCTACGATACTCCTGTGTCCACCGTCGGCTACAACGGCCCTCAACGCGCTGCCAACATCTGGAACCACGATGCCATAAACCAGGCCATGACCGGTCTGTGGAACCATACTTTTTCTCCCACAACCATCAATGAACTTCGCGTGAACGCAGCCGGTTGGCGTTGGAATGAAATCAACGACAACACCCAGGAGCCTTGGGGCTTGCCTACAGCTACCATCGACACTATCGGCACCATAAGTCTAGGAGGCAGTTACTTTGGACCTCCCGGGCCTAGCGTCTTCGATCAGTGGACCTACAACGCCAAGGACGTTCTGACCAAGGTGCACGGTGCCCATACCCTGAAGATGGGTGGCGAATACACCAAACTGGAATTTGTGCAGGAAGCTCCGTGGAACGGTCGCCCCTCCTACAATTTCCACAACTACTGGGACTTCCTGAATGACGCTCCTTACTCCGAGAATGGCACCTTTGACCCACTGACCGGTATTCCCTCGTCCTTCCGCTATGACACCCGGGCAAACCTCTATGCGGCCTTCATCCAAGACAACTATAAGATCAAGCCGAACTTAACGCTTACCTACGGGCTGCGTTGGGAGTATTTCGGCCCCCTCACGACCAAACAAAACGATTTGGGCGTCCTGCAACTCGGCTCAACCCCAGCGACTGAACTTACGGGTATGTATTTCCGAGTAGGCGGACCGCTCTACAACGCCGACAAGGCGAACTTCGGCCCGCAACTCGGCTTCGCCTGGAGCCCCACTTCGTTCCTGAACCACAATTTGGCGAACCGTCTGGTCATTCGCGGCGGCTTCGGCATCGGTTACACGGGCGAGGAAGAAGCCATCACGCTGAACGGCAACGGAAACGTGCCCAACGTTTCTTTCGCGCCGACGCTCACTGGCTCGGACATTCTTTACTCAACGGCTAGCGACCTACACTGCTTCGGCTGCTATCCGTCGAACCCGAATACTCTGACGGGCTTTAACATCAACAACATTCCCACCAACGGTGCCGCCATTGCCGGCACGGGTTTCCCGGAAAACTTCCGCACCCCGTATACCTATCGCTACTCCATGGAAGCTCAGTATGAATTCATAAAGTCTTGGGTAGCCAGTGTCGGTTATCAAGGCAGCCAGTCGCGCCATTTGACCCAACAGTACAACCTGAACGATACCCTCGGCGCCCAGGGTATAGCACTAAACCCACAGGTTAGTGACGTGGATTGGTACGCCACCGACGCCAATGCTCATTTCAATGCGTTCTTGGCCGAAATTCAGCACCAATTCTCCAGGTCCTTCTCGATCGATGGCCAATATCGCTATGCGTCGAGCATGGACCAGGGTTCTCAGCCATACAGCACCAGCTACTACGTCTGGAACCCAAAGTATGCTTGGGGCCCTTCGGATTGGGACGTGAAAAACCTGTTCAAGGTTTGGGGCGTGTGGACCCCGAACTACTACCACAGCAGTCACGACTGGGTGAACAAACTAGTGGGTGGTTGGTCCTTGAGCGGCATCTTCAACTGGCACTCCGGATTCCCGTGGAGCCCGGTTTACTCTGAACTAGACGGCGGCAATATCTGCAACATCATCTACAACACCGGTTGCGCAAGCCGCAACGGCTCAAATTGGCAACTCCTCCCGGCCGAATACCTTGGCGGGGCTGGGTCCAGCCAGAGCGTCAATGCGTTCCAGAACCCCAGCAACAGCAATTTCAAGAACACCAATCCCAACGCAGACTCTTATTTCGTGGCACCGACCTACACGAACTGCACTCTGCCCTATCCGGAAACGTGCCCAGCTCCCAGCGCACCAGGAGCAGGTGTCGAACGCAATATGTTCCGCGGACCCCGCTACCTCGACGTCGATGCAACCATCAGCAAGGCTTTCGGCTTGCCGAAGCTGCCGATTTTCGGCGAGAACGCACAGTTTGAGTTCCGCGCCAACATCTACAACCTGTTCAATAACCTGAACCTCAGCATGAATGGGTTCAACAACGTCATCAACGCCGCGAACTTCGGCACGGCAACACAGGCGATGGGCTCGCGCACCATGCAGTTGCAAGCCCGTTTCAGCTTCTAGCACTTTCCGGAGGCGCTTTCCCCAAGGCGCCTCCGCTACTGCCCGGATCAGCTGCCAACGAGTTTCCCCGCACCCCGGGAAGCTCTCTCGTTGGCAGCTTTTCTTTTTTGTGGCACAGACACTCTTGTCTGTGCTGCAGTTGCTCTAGGTGCTCAACCTGCACAGTCAGGAGTGACTGTGCCACAGGAGTCTTTCGGCAACCTTCTGGTGGCACAGACACTCTTGTCTGTGCTGCAATTGCTCCAGCTGCTCAACCCGCACAGTCAAGGAGTGACTGTGCCACAGGAGTCTTTTCTGATTCCCGGCAAACCGCGTTCATGCCCACACAAAGGCAGCGCCACCCCAGGCCTGCGCTATGCCGCGCTGCTGGCCCTGTTGCTGTTCGCCGTAGCTGCCCCTTCCCCGCCCCAAACCAAATCCGCCTCCAACACTTTCGACTCGCTCGCCCAGAAAGCAGCCGCCGCGCGGGATTCCGATCAGCTTGACGACGCGGTAGCGCTCTACAAAAAAGCGCTGGCCCTCCGCCCAAAATGGGCCGAAGGCTGGTGGTCGCTCGGCACCATTGAATACGACCGCAACAATTATCGTTCGGCTGCCAGCGCGTTTCGCCAGCTACTCCCATTGGCACCGAAAAACGGCACTGCCTACGCCATGCTCGGACTCTGCGAATACGAACTGGGGCAAAACGCCGCCGCCCTCCAGCATCTCGAGCAAGCCAAGAATCTCGACATTTCGGTAGATCCACAGTTGCGCCTCGTGCTCCTCTATCACGACGGCCTGCTGCTCTTGCGCGCCAACCGCTTCCAATCCGCGCAAACCTCCCTTGGCGCCCTCTGCCTGGATTCCATCCCCAACGACGACGCTCTCAACGCCTTGGGCTTGGCTGCTTTTCGCATATCCCCCAACGCTGCGCCCCCCGAAGGCTCGCCCGGTGCGCAAATCATTCTGCGTGTTGGCCACGCCGCCTGCCTCACCGTTCAAAAGAAATACGACGAAGCGCACAAGGAATACGCCGGCCTCATCTCCACCTACCCGGACTACCCCAACATTCATTATGTCTACGGAAAATTTCTCGCCGAAAGTGGCGACGTGCCAGCCGCCGTGAACGAGTTTAAACAAGAACTGCAGCGCAATCCTCGCGACATCAATTCACGCCTCGAAATTGCCGCGAATGAATACAAGGTTGACTCCGCCGCCGGCATCCCCTATGCCGAAGAAGTCGTGAAAATCAATCCGCACATCCCCTTCGCCCACTATCTCTTGGGCTTGTTGTATTTGGACGTGGATCAATTCCAGAAGGCCATCCCCGAACTGGAAATCGCCCAAAAAGCCTTCCCCAAAGATGCCAAGGTCTATTTCGCGTTGGGGTCAGCTTACGCGCGAGCCGGCCGGACACAAGATGCCGCCAAAGCCCGCGCCGAGTTCGCCAGATTGAATCAAGAAACCACCGGTGCCGCTGCAGGATACTAGAACGTTCCTCTACCAACACCAATCCATTCCGAGCGAAGCGAGGAACCTGCTTTTCGCCAAGAAGAGAGCACCATGCAAGCGCATTCGCCAACCCGGGATCCCCCACGCGCATGCGCCTCAGTTTTGCGCCTCAGTCACCGTCAAGATCTGATCGCCCGGAACGTCCTTCAGCACTTGCCGGATTCCGCTGGGCCAACGAATATCGATCTCCTTCACCTTGTCATTCTTGCCCAACCCAAAGTGCACCCGCGGATCGCTCGACGACGCGTAGCCCACCGCCGTGGTCACTTCGTCCCACTGTTTCTTGCCATCTTCGGTGGTCAGCTCGATCTGCGCCCCGATGCCCATGCGATTGCTTTTCGTGCCCACCAGTTTCAGCAAAATCCAGTGATTCCCATTTTCCGTGATGTTGTGGAACAGCTTGGCCGGTCCGTCTAATACCGTGACCACCATATCCACCCGCCCATCATTGTCCAGATCGCCGAAGGCCACTCCCCGGTGCGCCGCTTCCAGTTGAAAATCCGGTCCCGCGCTCGCGCTTACATCCGCGAACTTGCCGTTGCCCAAATTGCGAAAAATCGTATTCGGCTCCGGATACCGCCGCCCTGCATTCTGCTCGCTGATATTGTCCATCACGTTGGCCCGCGCCACGAACAGATCCTTCCACCCGTCATTGTCGAAGTCGGCCATTCCCGCGCCCCAGCCGGACATGTCACTCGTTTTCCCCAACCCGCTCGCCGCGGTCATATCTTGAAATTCACCTTTTCCTTGATTGATCCACAGCGGGAATTCTTCATGCTCCACCGCCGTATGCCAAATGTCCGGCAATCCATCATTGTTCACGTCGCGGAAGTCCGCGCCCATCCCCGATCTGGCGATGCCATCCGGTGCATAACCCACACCCGCATCCAAAGCCACTTCTTCGAACTTCTTCCCCTTCAAATTGTGAAACAGGAAATTCTGCGTCGTGTCATTGGCCACAAAGGCGTCTAGATACCCATCGCCATCGTAATCCGCAAACGTCACGCTCATGCCCTTGCCAAACTGTTTCGCGATGCCCGTTTCTTCGGAAACATCGGTAAAAGTCCCATCTCCATTGTTGCGATACAGCGTGTTGTGCGTCGGTTGGTAGTAGCGCGGATGGCAGTACCCGCGCACGCCTTCCTTGACCCGGCAATACGGATCCTTGTTCACTTCCCAAACGCAGTAATTCACCACAAACAGATCGAGCAGTCCATCGTTGTTGTAGTCGAACCACCCCGCGCCCACCGACCACATCTTTTTTCCGTTCAGCTTTCCGCCGCCCACCCCCGCTTTTTCCGTAACATCCGTAAACGTGCCGTCATGGTTGTTGTGATACAGCAGGTTCCCCGTGACGTTGGCCACGAATATGTCCGGCCACCCGTCATTGTCGTAATCACCGATGGCCACGCCACTCCCATAACCGATGCCCGCGAGCCCGGCCTTCTCGGTCACATCCGTAAACGTCCCATCGTGGTTGTTGTGGAACAACCGGTTCCAGTAAGCCGGGGTCTCCTTTTGCAGTGATGGAATCGCCGCCCCTCCCACAAAAAAAACGTCCAGGTAGCCATCGTTGTCGTAGTCAAACAACGCCACCCCCGCCACCATCGTTTGCGGCTGATTTTTGTTTTCGGTATTTCCGTTCGCGGTGATGTAGTGCAGTCCGGCCTTCTCCGCTAGTTCTTCGAAACGGATGGGGCCGTCAGTTTTGGTCTTCTCCGCAGGAGTTGCCGGCTTGTTCTGGCCCACCACCGGCAACAGAAAAAGAAGTAATAGGATTAACAGCCGCCGCATTTATTCATGCCTGATGAAATCCTACTTTCGTCATCGCGGCTTGTGCCTCGTGGTTCTTCATGAACGTTTTCCAAACCAAGCCCGTACGATAATTTTCCGCCATTACCATCGTAATCCCCAAATCAATTCCCAGCACGTCCGTATCGTACCATCCAGTCAGCGGATTGAAGGCATCCACATAACTATACCGCCCCCAGGCTTTCGCGGCATACGCGTCCCGAATATGGCGCAACACCCGGATGCAATCCGCATATAGAAATGGCAACGAACCGCCGGTCGCACAAGGCACGATACTGCCATCGATCGGCCCTTGCGGCGGCGGACCGCCCCACGCGGTGTACCCGTGTACATAGTCGGATGCGCTGATGCCCCATAGGTTGTCCGCGTAGTCGTTGAACTTCGACGCCAGCGACAAACAAAAAAGCTTATGGGCCTTCGTCGCCGTCACCGAATTATCAAAGTAATTGGCGTACGCATCCGTTTTGCCCCGAAAATCAAACCACGCTTGCGAGTATTGATGCGTGAAAATCGGATCGTTTCCCGAAATGTACGTCAGGCCCTGGTAAGTAATTGTCGGCCGCTTCCACGCATCCCAGGTCTCCGCGGGAACAGGATGCGTCGTAGACCCGATTCCCAGCAGGTAAATCATCATCAATTCGCAGTAGTGTTCCCAGCGCGCCTTCAGAAACCCGCTCTCCGGCATCCAACCCATCGAGAATGTGGGGCCGCCGTTCAGCATCCACGGCCAATCCACGCGTTCGTAGATCTTCGTCGCCAAATCCTGAATTTCCGCGTCTTGGAAGTATTGCCTCGCCGTAAGCACGCCGCAGAGCAATAACGACGTGTCGATGGAAGACAACTCGCATTTCGCCCAGCGCTGCCCCGTGTTCATGTCCACGAAGTGATAGAAGAACCCGTGCACATTGGGCAGCTTCTCGTACAAGAATTGCAGCGTCGTCCGCACCCGCTCCCTAATCTCGGCGCTTTTCCCGTAACCTCGCGCGTCTCCGATACACAAGGCCGTCAGCCCAAAACCAGTGGCCGCGATACTCGCCATCGTTCGTGTGTCTTTGCCATTCAGCAGCGCGCGATCTTTCACCTGCCCGGTGGCGGGGCTGCTTTCGTTCCAGAAGAATTCGTAGCTGCCACGCTGGATCTCGTCCAGCAGTTGCTCATCGCTCCCCTGATACCCTGCGCTCTGCCATTTTCCAGCTGCCTGCGCAAGCGGCACAAACGGCGCAAGCGCCAAACCTTGCCCGCACCACCGCAGCAGTTCCCTTCTCTTCATTCCTCGCGAATTCATGGGAACTTTTCCTCTATTCCGTCAGTTGCATTTCCACGGGCGTACCGTGCTGCGAATCGGAACTTACCCAAATTCGTACTTGGCTCGGCTCCACGCTACGGTCGTTGTGAATGTCCCACAGAGCAAAGGCTTCCGGCGTCAGCGAGAACGTCACCTTTTTCGTTTCTCCCGGCCCCAGCGACACACGTGCAAACCCTTTCAACGCCCTCACCGGTTCTTCCACCGAGGTTCCCCGCAACCCGACGTACAACTGCGCCACTTCTTCACCGGCAAGTTTGCCGGTATTGGTGACCTCCGCGGATACCGTCATCACGCCTTTCGCATCCGATTTGCGGTTGCGCAAGCACTCGCTCAACTCCTTCGCGCTCAGTTTCTTCACGCTCAGTTCTACCGGCGAATACCGAAATTCCGTGTAGGTCAACCCGTAACCAAACGGGAATGCCGGTGCATTCGGTTCGTCGACGTATCTCGAAACATATTTGGTTTCCGTATCCGTCCCCGGATGCGTCAAGTCCACGTCACCCGCGGGCCGCCCGGTGTTCAGGGCATTGTAGTAATCCGGCACTTGTCCAATCGTATTCGGCCAACTCACCACCAATCTTCCGCTCGGCGCGCTTTCTCCGAACAGCAGGCGCACCAGCGCCGGCCCCGCTTGCACACCAGGAAACCATGCCGCCATGACCGCAGGCACGTGCGTAAATGCCCAGTTCAGCGTCAGTGGCCTGCCACTGAAAAGCACCAGCACCACCGGCTTCCCGGTTGCCGACACTTTTTCTACTAATTCCTCCTGGCGTCCGGGAAGATCCAGATACGCGCGCGAAGCCGCTTCACCGGTCATCGCACCGGCATCTTCGCCAACCGCCAGCAGCACCACATCGGAAGCACGTGCCGCCTCCACTGCCGCGGCGATCTCCTCATCGGTGGCCGTCGTGATCTCTCCTCCCTGCGCGTATTTCACCCGCTCCGCGCCAACGCATTTCACCAGCGCACTCTTCAGCGTAACCACATCGCTCGCTTGCCCGTGCGCCGACCAGGATCCCAGCATCTGCTGGGCATCATCCGCCAGCGGGCCAATCAGCGCGATCGTATGTACATCGCCGCTCAGCGGCAATACCGGTTGCCCGCCCACCAATTCATTTCGCAGCAGCACAATGGACCGTTCGGCAGCCTCGCGGGCTACTTCCAGGTTTGGCTGCGACAGCGCGCCATGGTTCTCCCGCGTCTCATCTGTATACGGGTTATCAAACAACGCCAGCGCAAACTTCACCCGCAGCACATGACGCACCGCTTCATCGATTTGCGCTTCGGAGATTTTCCCGGCTTTCACCAACTCCAACAAATGTTCGTGGTAAAGATTGCTCTGCATATCCATGTCTACGCCCGCGGTGAACGCTTTGAAAGCCGCGGTCGCTCCGTCGTTGGCTATGCCGTGCGCTATCAATTCACGAATCGAAGTCCAGTCGCTGACCGCCAGTCCGGGAAATTCCCATTCCTTCCTCAGGATTTGCGTCAGCGTGAACGGATTTGCCGTAGACGGCACGCCGTTCAGCGCATTGAACGCGCTCATTATCGAAGCGCCGCCTTCATCGAGCGCGGCATAAAACGGCGGCAGATACACCTCGCGCAACGTGTGCTCGGAAATCTCCGTCGTGTTGTAATCGCGACCGCCCTCCGCCGCTCCGTATCCCACGTAATGCTTCACGCACGCCGCAATGCTGTCTGGCGCGCTCAGGTCCTTTCCCTGATATCCCCGCACATACGCTCGCGCCATCTGGCTATCCAGGTACGGATCTTCTCCCGACCCCTCAACCATCCGGCCCCAACGCGGATCTCGCGCGATATCCACCATGGGAGAAAACGTCCAACGCACGCCAGCCGCAGACGCCTCTTGCGCCGCAATCCGCGCCGCCTTCTCCACGATTTCCGGATCCCAGGTCGACGCTAATCCCAGCGGCACCGGAAATTCCGTGCGGTAACCATGAATCACGTCCAAACCATTGATCAGCGGAATGTGCAGTCGCGATTTCTCCACCGCGATGTGCTGATAAAAGTTGGCCGCCTTCACGTCTACCAGGTTGTACAACGAGCCAACTTCTCCCTTCTCCACCATATCGTCGTAGCGGTCTCGGCCGGTTCCCGGTCCTGTGGCCGTTCCCACCGAATATTGCACCAACTGCCCGACCTTCTCCTCCAAGGTCATCTGCTTCAGCAGCGCATCTACTTTTTTCTCGATGGTGGGATTGGCTAGATCGGACCTGACCGGTAATCCATGGAACCCTGTGGAGGCTGGAGAGCTCTGGCAACGCGCACCCGGCAAGGCGAACAAGGCAAGCAAGCCCAGCAAAAGCAACGGCCGGCGATATCGAGGCGACACGGTTGAACGGCTCCTGTTCTGTGTGCACAGTCTAATGAAGCGCAGCGGGAGATTGTCCCGGCCATGCAGCACAGTCTGGAAAATGGGTTAGTGCTCGGCAGATTGTGCCGCAGCTCTACTCATTCTCCAAAAACGATATTCTTGCGGAAAAGCGACAGACGGCGCGGTTCCCGATCCCATTTCTCTGCATAGGGAGGTGGCAAGGCCGGGCCGCTGGCCCTCCGGATGTTGCCATGATAAATCGATTTATTAGATGAAATCTACCTCATTCTTCGATTTTCTCCGCCCCCTGCCCTTGCTCCCTCACCCTCCCTTGTGCCAGACTACGCCTCAAGTAACCCATGCTAAGAGCAAAAGACTCCTCCTCCGGCAACTCCAAATCTACGCCAGGCTCTTCCATCAGCCTGAAAGAACTGGCCGCCCACCTGGGCCTGTCTTCCGCTACCGTCTCCCTGGTCATCAATCGTTCCCCGGGCGCTAAATCGATTCCGCCCGCCACCCAGGAGCGCGTCCGGGCCGCCGCCCGCGAACTCAACTATCGTCCGAACCTGATGGCCCGCTCTTTGCGGCAAAAGCGCAGTTTCACCATTGGGGTCGTGGTCCCCGAAGTCAGCGAAGGCTACGCCGCTTTAGTTCTCTCTGGGATTGAAGACCACCTCCTCCAGGAGGGCTATTTCTATTTCGTGGTCAGCCATCGCCACCGCCCCGACCTCATCGAAGAATATCCATCGCTCCTGCAACAGCGTGCTGTCGAAGGGATCATCGCCGTCGACACGGTTTTGACCGAACACTGCATCATCCCCGCCGTGGTCATTTCCGGGCACCAGGACGTCCCCGGCGTCACCAACATTGTTTTAGACCACAATCTGGCCGCTCGCCTGGCCTTGGAGCACCTGCAAAAATCCGGGCACACGCGCATTGCCTTGATTAAAGGACAGGATTTCAGCTCCGACACCGAGATTCGCTGGAATGCCCTGCACGCCGTGGCCAAGGAATTGGGCATTACCATTTACGAAAAATTGACCGTGCAACTCGACAACGATAACCCTTCCCCGCAGGTCGGTTACAGCGTCACTCGTCGGCTTCTCGATCGTGGCGAGCCTTTCTCCGCGATATTTGCTTTTAACGACATTTCCGCTATCGGTGCGATTCAGGCTTTGCGCGAATCCGGAAAGCGCGTCCCGGAGGACGTCTCGGTCATCGGCTTCGACGACATTCAGAGCGCCGCATATCAAAACCCCGGACTCACCACTGTCCGCCAGCCCCTGCGCCAAATGGGCGTTATTGCTGCGGAGACGCTGCTGGCGCGCATCAATTCCCCTCGGAAAGCCGAATATCCGCAGAGTATCATCGTCAAGCCGGAGTTGATTGTGCGCGCCTCCACTGCCTCCATCTCTCCCGCTGTTGCTATCCGGTGAATTCCATGTTTTCCGTCACTTCCTTTTGCTCTTCGTTCCCAGTAAAATTAAAGGACAGGGTTTCTTCTGTAGCCAAGTAGTCACTACGGACATATGAAAATGACGTAGATGAAACATTCTCGTAACCTGCTCCAAGGGACACTTGGCGCAGCCAGAGGTCAACTGTGAGAACGGTAACCGCCGATCCGCTCTTAACCGAAACTTCGCTGTTCCGCGTTTCTCTTGCCCAGTCACCACAGGATTTGATTGCTTGCCAGCGCCTTCGCTACGACGTCTTTAACCTCGAACTCGGCGAGGGCCTTTCTATCTCCGATCGCTCCGGTCTCGATATCGACCCCTTTGACTCCTTTTGCGACCACTTGATGGTCAGCGATTTGGAGAGCGGCAAGCTCGTCGGTACTTATCGCCTGCAAACCGGCGAAGTCGCTCGCAAAAATCTGGGCTACTACGGCAATCAGCTTTTCGATTTTTCCGTCTATGAACGCATCCGCGGCCGCGTCCTCGAATTGGGCCGCGCCTGTGTTCACATCGATTATCGCAACATCATGGTGCTGCACGCGCTCTGGAAAGGTATTGCCGTCTACTCCACGCGCCAGGATTCCCGCTACCTCATCGGTTGCAGTTCCATCTCCTCGCAGGATGAAAACGTTGGCGCGGCCATGTATGAGGCCCTCAAGGAAAAATACCTCGTCGAGCCTTCCCTGCGGACCACTCCTCAACCGGGCCATGATTGCCGGGCCACCGGTGAACCCGTGGAGGCAGGGCGTCCCCCGCGGCTTTTTCGCGCCTACCTGGAGATTTCCGGTCGCATCTGTGGCCCGCCGGCCATCGACCGCGAATTCAAAACCATCGACTTTCTTACCCTGGTCGATCTGGCCAACCTGCCGGACCGCGTTCGTACCCGCTTCTTTTAATTAGCCCAGCGCTGCGGCTACCTTTTTCGTTCTCCTGTGCATCCAACCGCCCGCAGTATAACTTTGCCAGGAGTGTCCTCTCATGATTGCCATCAACCCTGAACAGGCTGCTTTCCTCTTGCAGTACATGCTTCCGGCGGTGAAAAACGAGCAGCGCACCACCCGTGCGGTGATCGAAGCGATTCCACAATCCGGCGCCGATTACCGGCCCGACCCCAACTCGAGAACCGCGCTGGAGCTGGCTTGGCACATGGTCGCTGCCGAGCATCGCTTTTACAGCGCTGTCGTCAACGGTGAATTCGACCTGACTCCCATCCATCGCCCAGATAGCGTTAAAACTCCGGCGCAGATCGGAGAATGGTATGGCACATCGTTCGAAGAAAACTTTGCCAAGTTCCCCAATCTCTCCGGCGAACAACTTGCAAAAATCCTCGATTTCCGTGGGATCATTCAATCCCCAGCGGTCACCTGGCTCAACTTTTCCCTGAACCATATCATCCACCACCGCGGCCAGCTCTCCGCTTACCTTCGCGCTATGGGCGGCAGAGTTCCCGCCATCTACGGTGAGAGTTACGACTCCGCAGCCGCCAAGGCCGCTCAGGCGCAAGCCTGAATGCCGCCGGGTGCCGCACCCTTCGCCTTTCAAGGGTGCGGGTTTAGAGTCCACTGCAAGCACACCTCAATGCGACGCCGCTGGTTCCCCGAGGGGCGCAGGACTCCTGCGCCCCTACCCGCAAGATCCCATGTTTCTCCTTAATGCACCGCTTTTACCTGTGCCGGATGCGCCTTTCAAATCCGGCAGCCTGCGCCCGACGTTCGTAGCGGCGGGTCTTTAGACCCGTCAGCTCCGTGCCGTCTTCTTCACGCGGTAAAGTGTCTCTCCCGCGTGTGGCATGAGCTTGACGCCCTCCGCCTCGCGACCCAGCCATTTTTCCGGCTGCACTTCCCTGGGGTTTAAATAACCAAGGTTCATGCGCCGGCAGCGCTCTTCGGAGATGCCCGTCGCGAGCGTCACTCGAATGCGATCCCTCTCAAATCCCGTGGTCAGGTCGAACGCGCCTTGCCCACGCAGATGCGTGGAATGCGCCAAAACTCCCCGCGGTACATCCGCGAAGTGTTTCCACTGCTTTAAAAAATAGTCGCGGCAGTGGTAGCCGATGCTTTCGATCTGCCTCCCGTGTGTATAGCTGAACTCCGTGATGTGCGGCGCATAAATCACCACTTCTCCTTCATCCATCATCGCCGGCTCGGCCTTGTACATTCCCTTGGCGGCCGTCCACATGTCCGTGTACATCTCCGGCATAATCGCCAACGCGCGCCGAAACGGCTGCTCCACCCATTCGATATGCGTTTGAGCGGAAAGCGCCGCGGCCGATTTCCAAGCTTCTCGCGCGCCGCCAAAATAGAATCCGCAAACTCCTTCATGTCCGACAACCAGCGCCATGCACGCCACCGGCACTTTAATCTTCGCGGCGGCTCGATCAATCAATTCCCTGACCGGTGTGCTTTCCGTACCAATAATGTGATAGCTGCCGAGCAACGCGCCCAGCCAGTGCGTCTGATCGATCATCTCCTTCCCGCTGATTCCCGGAAACAGATACTTATTGCCGCCCGAAAATCCTACGACCTCATGCGGAAACACCGGCCCGCAGATCAGCACATGGTCGTACTCAAAAATCAGTCGATTGATCCGTACGGAAATGGCCTCGCTCAGCAGCTTTCCCGACACTTGCTCCACTTCCTCCGCTGGGATCGTCCCAATCTCCGCGAACGTATCCTCAACCTCCCACCGGTGATTAAAGATATTGGCGCTACCGCAGCGGCCGTTTTCGATCGGGCGACCAAAGTGATGACGAAGCTGGTCGTCAGTCATGGGCCGATGGGTTCCGAGAGCCACGAGATAATCGCACGCGGTCGCCCGTCCGCCGATTTCCTCTTGGAGCAACTCAAACATCAACGCCATCGGCATGGTCCGCGTGCCATCTGGCACGATGGCCAGAACGCGCTTGCCATCCACTCCCAACTCTCTCGTCGCGGCCGACACCAACTCCCTCAACTCGTCCTCAGTTAGCGTCCGATCCGACTGTCCCTTCCCGATCACCATCCCCACTCACCCGTTCCAGCTTTCTAAGCGTTGCTGTTCACCGCGCCGCCGTGCCAAACTATGCTCCATTATGCGCACCTTTTTCGCTCTCCGCGCAATCCCGCCCCACAGGTGTGCGCTTGCTTCCAACCAGCCCTGATCCCCCTCCCATCCCGCGGCGGCGTTGGCGTGTGGCTTTTCTCCTCGCCTTCGGCGTGATCATCGGCTATTTCGACCGCATCAACATCGCCGTTTCTCAAGACGCGCTCCACGTTTCCTTCGGCATTTCTCTGATTGCTTTTGGCTACCTCTCCAGCGCGTTCAGTTGGACCTACGCGCTCATGCAGATGCCCGCGGGGATGCTTCTAGACCGCTTTGGCGTGCGTCGCGTTGGCCGTGTCAGCACTTTTCTGTGGAGCGCGGCTTCTTTTGCCGGCGCGCTCTCTCCGGGTCTAGGCCTTTTTGCCGTCGCGCGCCTGCTCCTTGGCACTGCCGAAGCCCCCGTCTTCCCCGCCAACGCCAAAGCTTTGGGCTACTGGTTTCCGCAACGCGAACGCAGTTTGGCCATTTCGATCACCGACGCGGCCGCCAAATTTTCTTCCGCCATCGGCGTTCCCTTCCTCGGGCTAATCCTGTTGCACTTCGGCTGGCGCGTTACCTTTGCCACCACCGGCCTGCTGAGCCTGCTCTATTTCGTCCTGTTTTATGTCTACTACCGCAATCCCCGCGAAGATGCCAGCCTCTCTCCCCGTGAATTGGAGTGGATCGTCGCCGGTGGTGGCGCACAACCCGAAATCCCCGGGCAGCCGAATCGCCCCTCGTTACTGGGTTATTTGCTGCTGCAACCGAAAGTCTATGGCTTGGCTCTGGGCTGGGGCGCCTACAACTACAGTTTCTTTCTCTTTCTCAACTGGCTCCCCAGCTATCTTTCGATTGCCCACCATATGGACCTGCTGCAATCCGTGGTGTACACCAGCGCGCCCTGGCTCTTCGCCACCATCACGGATCTACTGGTCGGCGGTTGGCTGGTGGACACGCTGATTCAACGCGGCTGGAACGCCAACCGAGTTCGGCAAACCGTGATGATCGGTGGCACCGCCTTTGGCCTGGCGATCTTCGGCGCCGCGCGCACGCACAGTCCTGTCCTCGCGCTTTGCTGGATCAGCCTGGGTTTGGGCGGTCTAGCTGCCGCGGCGCCTGTAGCTTGGACCGTGCCTTCCCTAATCGCGCCCTCCGGCAGCGTCGCCACCATGGCCAGCATCGCCAACCTTTCAGGCCAGCTAGCCGCCATTTCCGCACCCATCATCACCGGCTATATCGTCTCCGCCACCCGCTCCTTCAATTCAGCCTTCGTGATCGCCGCCGCCGTCCTGGTCATCGGCATCTTCGGCTACTCCGTCCTACTAGGCCGCATCGAGCCCATCCCCGAACCCGCCCCATAGCGCCCTAGCGCCTTCCTCGTAGGGGCGCCGCACCGCAGTGCCCCGTGTCCGCACGATCATTGCGTTCCGCGCAGGAAGCAATCCCTCTTCTCTCTGCGCCCTCCGTGTCCTCTGCGTTGAGCTTACCAGTTCAGCCCCCTACTTCCCGATAGCATCCGGAAATCCCCGATAATACCGAAACCCCTCAATCCGTTTCCCGTCCCGCGTGCGGATCGTGTCCAGCACGCGCGCCTTCATTTCTTTGATCTCCTCCGCGCTGGGATTCGGGTTGTAGTTCTTCCATCCCGGCCCGAATTGGCTGATATAGTGCGACCCGGCATTCACCCGCTGCTCCACAAAATCGCTGATGTCCACCCAAAGGTTCTCGTCCTGAAAATCGTAATCGTTGTAGAACATATATTCCGGGATCATCCATTCCTTCAAACCCTCTTGCGTAATCTGTCCCTCGAACAACAGCCGCCACATGGCCGCCCGCGCCGCGTCGGCAGCCAAATACGCTGCGGCGCGATGATCAGACTTGTGCCACCGCTGGTAAACCTTGCCGGGATCCCACGCGAATAATACGTCTGGATGTAACTTCCGGATCCAGCGCACCAGGTTCTCCACTACCGCTTTGCGATCTTCAAACTCCAGCAACCCGTCGTCGTATCCAAGATTGATGTAGTGGTCCCCGGGAATGCCCAGATCCTTCAGCGCCGCCAATTCTTCCTGCCGTCGAATTTCCGCCAATTGCATGCGCGACAGCTTGGGGTCTTGTGTGCCCACGTTCCCGGTGGTTATCGTCAGCACGTACACCTGGTTGCCATGCGCCTGCAGCATCGCCAGCGTGCCGTGCGACAGCGCATCATCATCGGCGTGCGCCCCGATCAGCAGGACCGTCTTCCCCGTCCATTTCTCCACCGGCACCTCCGGCTTTTGGGCCGCCATCTGGCCCCAGGCTCCCGCCGCACTCACACCCAACGCCAAAAACACCAGTGCACTTCGAACCATGTTCATGTTTCCTCCTGCTTCAGGCTTGTGGTTCTTTCACTTGCCCGCGATTTGCGCCGCCAGCGCGAGCGTTTCACTGGAACGTGCGGGTTCCACGAGCTTGGCCCGCACAAAATCCCGCGTGCCGCCGCCCTTGCCCGGAACACTGGCAAGTACCTGCTTTAAAAGAGCGGCCATGTCTTTCCCGCCACCCGCGGTTTGCGCGAAAACCAGTTGTCCTGACCCTTCGTGAACCACCAGTGCGATCGTCTTGTCGTTTTTCGCCAGCTCCGTTGCGAGTGGCAGCAGCAGCTCGGGATTCTCCTCGCGGAGCAATACTGCCATGCATCGTACTCCATTTTCTCCAGGCGCCGCAGTGCCAACCAACAACTTGGCGCGGTCTTGCGCCAGTTGCTGCAGGGCTACCCGCAGGGTTTTGTAGCTAGCGTCTCGTTCCCCGCCGGATTTCTCGATCGCCGCCAGCGCTTCTTCCGGCGAGCAACTCAAGCGCTCCCCAATCGTGCGCAGCAACTGGAAATCGGCTGTGGCCATCCGTGCGGCGCGGTCTCCGCACGCAAATTCCACCCTCCAGTCCTGGCGCATTTTCGTGCAACGCCTTACCAACACCACACCAATTTGTCCCGTGGTCTTAACGTGCGTGCCCCCGCAGGGCTGCAGGTCTGCCGCTTCAATTTCGATGGCGCGCAAAATCCCTTCGCGCGCAACTTCCTTCCGTATGCCGAGTTCGGCCAACTGATCTGCAGTCCCATACCGCACGTTCACCGGCCGATCTTCGAAAATAATCGCGTTTGCCGCGCGCTGCGCCCCCTGCAGCACATCGAAGCTCGGTTCTGGCCCGCGCAAATCGATCGTGCAGATCTCACTCCCCAGGTGAAACGAAACCGTGGGCAATCCATACCGTTCCTGGAACATGGCCGACAGCAAGTGCTGCCCGGTGTGCTGCTGCATATGATCGAACCTGCGCGGCCAATCCACGCACCCATCTATGGCGCCCACGCGGAGTTCCTGATCAACGATGTGTGCAATCTCCTCGCCCTCGTCCCGCACGTCGAGTACGTTCGCTTCTCCCAGCCGCCCCAGGTCATTCGGCTGTCCACCCGACGACGGATAAAACGCCGTGCGATCCAACAGCACTTCCCACGCCGCTTTTGCACCGGACGCACTGGCGACGGGATTCAACGGAGAGCAAGACAACACATGCGCAGAGAAATTACGGACAGAAGCGTCGTCGTAATACAAACGATGTGTAGCCATGAACGCGCGATTTTAGCACAACCAATTTGTCCCCCTTGGCACGTCCAAAACCGCCATCCTAAAAAACGCATTGATCTTGCGTCTTTGTAGATTCTCTCTTGGGATTCAAGTTGGTTTCTTGCTATGCCCCGCCGTTTTGTAGCAGCGGCTTTACGCCGCTGTCTTGCTTTTCCGTCGTAGGGGCGCCGCATTGCAGCGCCCCATGCCCGCACGAACCCTGCGTCTTGCCTCGCCTGTGTAGGGCCGCTTTCTGAAGCGGGCCGTTCGTTTTTTTGCATCCTGCCTCCGCCTCCCCGCGCCTTTGTAGCGGCCGCCTTCTGAGGCGGGCGTCTTCTTCAGATCCGCACTCCAAACCAGCGCCACAGGCAAGGCACAAACCTAGCCCAGCCCGCGAGGGCTGGGTCCCACAGGCGCCGCGAGCCGAGCGCCATAGCCGCGACACATTGCCGCATTCGTCCATCCCTCTCTCCAGCCTTCCGGCTCTTCCGGTAAACTAGTTCCATGCCCATCCGCTTCATTGCCCTCGACATCGATGGCACCCTGCTCAACAGCCGCTTCGAGGTTTCCCCCGCAAATCGCCAAGCCATCGCCGACGCCACCCACCGCGGCGTCGAAGTCGCGCTCGTCACCGGGCGCCGCTATGACTTCGCCATGCCCGTTGCCAGGCAAATCGACGCCCCCTTGACCATGATCGTCAACAACGGGGCCCTCGTCCGCACCAAGGACGGACAAACTCGTTTGCGCCATCTCCTGCCCCGCGAAGTCGCCAGAAACGTCATTCGCGCGACCGAGCCCTGGCGTCCCGCGACCGTCGTCGTGTTTGACCGCCCGCAGGCCAATCAAATGATCCTGGAGTCCATCGACTGGGACGACCCCAAGCGCGGCGGCTACTACAGCCGAAATCGCGAATTCCTCGCCACCGCTTTACCCCTCGAAAGCTGCCTCGACGAAGACCCCATTCAAGTGATGTATACCGGCGGGGTGGTCTCCATGCGAGAAGCCGAAACCACTCTTCGCCACGTCCAATTTGCTGAAGACTTCACTCTCGCCGTGACCGTCTACGAGGATCGCGACTTTGCCATGCTCGACGTGCTTCGCGCTGCCACTACCAAAGGCACCACCCTGGCCCAATGGACCGCCCTTCGTGGCATCGCCCCACAGGAAATCCTGGCCATCGGCGACAATCATAACGACCTGGAAATGTTATCCTTTGCAGGTACCGCGGTGGTGATGGACAACTGCGTCCCGGAATTGAAGCAACGTGGCTGGCATGTCACTCGCTCCAATGACGAAGACGGTGTCGCCGCGGCGATTGAACGGTTCGCTCTGGTGTAGGCCGAATAACCGTGAATAGAAACCCTCTCTCCCTGGGATTGGCCGTCCTCGTGTTGCTCTTGGCGGCGGCCACCGCCGCTCGCGCGGATTATGTGGTCTTGCGCAGTGGCGCGCGTCTCGACGTCACCGGCTACGAGATCCTTCCCGACCGCTACATTCTGCATCTCCAAGGCGGCACTGCCGAAGTTCCCCTCACGGACATTGTAGCCATCGAGCCCGAAGAGATTTTTGAACCCATCGAGGTGCCCCTCAGCGACAAAACTCCCTTCGAAAAAATCATTCGTTCCGCCGCGCTGCGCTATAACATCGATGCCGACTTGATTCACTGCGTCATTGCCGTGGAATCCAATTTCAACCCCAAAGCGCTCTCTCCGAAAAAAGCCAGTGGCCTGATGCAGCTTTTGCCGCAGACCGCCGCCCTCTATGGAGTGAAAAACATCTTCGATCCCGAAGAAAACGTAAACGCGGGAACCCGTTATCTGAAGGAACTACTCGAGAAGTATCACAACCTGACTCTCGCTCTCGCCGCCTACAACGCCGGTCCCGAGCGCGTCGACCAATATGGCCGTCGCGTCCCTCCCTACCTCGAAACCATGAAATACGTCCAGCGCATCGCCAAGAGCTACGCCAAACTCAAAACGCAAACCACTGCGCAGAAGTAGACCTGCCGCCAACCATCGTCCGCGCTAGCGCCGTCCGCCCTGTGCACTGGACCCTATCCTTTAGGTCCGTGGCGCGCAGTTCCCAATCCGATATGGATTACTCAAAAATTATCTTGACAATGCGGTATAATCTATGTATGATTGCGGCTAGGGATTCTTGCGCTCACGCTCACATTTCCTAGGCCGTCTTCCAGGAACCGCGCCAGCCTAGGCCACAAGCAATACGGACCGGCCGGCAATTTTACGGCTAACTGCTTTAGATCTCATGCTTGCGAGACAGTGCACCCGTAAGTCCCTTACAATCAATAGATTGCGCAACCGTATCAAAACAGGCACCTTATAACCCCTGTAGAATCCGCACATACAAGTGCCTGGGCCGCTAGTCGCGACGTAACTCCTTTAGATCGAACGCTTACGCGAAATTCGCACTTTTTGCTGGGTGTTCCTGTTTGCAATTGCCTGCCATCTGCTTCTACTGGTTCGGCGCTTGCAACGGCGGCGTGGGATTCGAGTTCATATCGCCCGGATTCTGGTTCTGGCTCGGGCTTTGCTGCTGGTTGGTATTCTGGCCGGGATTCACGCCCGACGAGAACGGCGAAGTTGGCGTGCTGCTGGAACCCGCAGGAGTCATTCCCGTGCTGTTCTGTATCGGTGTTCCAATTCCCGTCGAGGCGCGGCCCACGGTCGTGTCCGTCGAAGGATCCCAGATAAACTCAAACTGCCGGTAGTTCTTGGCGTGCTTGTAAACCAGAAACGACTTTTTGTTTATCTTACTGCCCACGCCGATAATGTTTCCCCCGATGGTGTTGCTGGCGTCCATGCTGCCCGCCAGCGAATGCGGCTGCAACGGGTCGTCTGTCGATCCAGCTCCGTTCGCTCCCGGCGCCCCTGGCCCTGCGTTATTACCTCCAATACCGTTCGGCCCATTCGTTGTTGTTAAGCCACCCTGGCTTGCACCAAAACCGGAACCAGCCTGGCTGGAACCAAAACCGGAAGACCCAAAGCTCGAGGACCCAAAGTTCGACGACCCAAAGCTCGAAGCACCGGACCCAGTTGCGCCTCCCACCGTCAGATTGTTGCCAGAGGAGAACAGCGAGCCACCAGGTTGGGTCCCTGCACCTGCCGCGCCCAGACCACTCAGTGTCAGCGTCCGGTCGCTCAGGCTGCCGATTAGTTGTCCGTTCGGCCCGACGTAAATCAATCTCCAGGAACCATCCTCCTGGTTCATCGGGTCCTTATAGGCCTGCCGCATGAACCGGATTCCCGTTTTTGGTTTGGTCAAATCGTCCAGCGAAGTCGGAAAGTGCTGCATTTTCATGTAATACATGCGAATGCCGCGCGTATATTGCTTGCCGCGCCACACCATCTCGGTTTCGCGCTCGCGCTGGATGCTGCTCAATACCGTCGGCGCGGCTTCCGCCAGACTCAACACCAGCAGCGCCAGGAAAAACATCATCAACAACAGCGCGTAACCCGAATCGCGCCGCTGCCTTCGTCGAGCTGTATAGCGATGCCTCATCCCTGCGGGCTTGTCTCCAAATTCGTCGAATTCTTCTGCTTCGTAATGGTGTCTTCGTACTCGATCCGGTCATTCCCTATGTGCGTAATCTTAATGTGGTTCTGGATCGTGTCCCCTTCTTCCACAATACGAATATCCTCGCCGTCCAGCAAAAACGCGCGCCGCGGCCCGTCGATCGGCAGCGAACCATAACCGAAGAACTTCATCGTCAGCACCGGAGGCGGGGGCGGTGGGGGTTGGTGCACCGTCGGATACTCCGGCCCTCGCTTGACCGCCGCTTTCACCGCGGCTACTTGCGCCGGCGTCGGAGCCACCGGCACAGGCGCAGCCACGAAAATGTTTCGCCCAGAGGGTTTGTACACCGTGGACGCGGACGTCGCCATATCCTTGAAAATCACGCTGTAATCCTCGGCGTCAATCGGCGTGTATTTCCCGGCGACACTCACTCCGGTAGTGGTGGTGTTCGGGTGCCTGCCAAAGTAGAAGTACCAGACCACTGCCGCGGTTACCACCAGCACCGCCAGCACGATCTGCTCTCGTTGTTGCTTCGTTTGCGCCATCAAGCCTTCCGAAAATACGTTCTCAGGTGCAGCGTTACTCTCAACGCCGTCGCCGCCCCTCGCGTCGCTTCTGTGCCGGTATCGACCGCCAGTGAATCCACAATGTAAACATTCTTGGATCTCTGCAAGTGATTCAGGAAGTTCACAATCCCGCTGTAATCCCCGGTCACCGAAGCCTCGATGCGCAGTTCGGTCAGATTCCGCCCGCTCACTTCCTTCGAGTGGAACTGTTGCGCTTCCGCCACCAAATGGGAGTCGCGCACGTAATCATCCAGTTCTTGCGTGATTACCGAATAACCTTTCGATGCCGGCAGCAACGTGGATTCGAACTCATCGAAGTTCTTCAGGATATCCGGGATGGTCTGGCGGATCTTCGAGGCGCGCTCCACGTCGGCCTTCACCAGCGCCAACTGCTGGCTCTCGACGGTCAGTGCTCGCGCGCGGTTGTTCGCGGGCGAAGACAACTTGGCATTGAAATACATCAGCCCCGCATCGGCCAGAAGAACCAGCGCCAGCGCCCCGACGATCAACCTTTTCTTGGTCTTAAAGTCCGTCATCCTCAAATACCCGTGTAAATCGCAGAAAATTCCACGCTGAATACGTCCGCGGTGGGGCCGCCCGTTTTCGGCGCTGTATCCGCAGTCAGCTCCACATCGGTGAACGATGGTGACTCTTCAAACGCCTTCAACAACTTCACTTTTGCCTCTTCCGACGAACCCGCAACTACAAATTTCACCGACAGCGTCCCATTCTCCAAGGTCGGCGAGATTCTCTCCACGTGCACGCCCGCCGGCAGGGTGCGCTCCAGGTCCATAAACATCTTCGTCCAATTGAAACTGCGCGCTTCGATCACACTGCCCACGAACCGCGCGCGGTCCTGAAGATTGTGGTTCTCCTCCTTGGCGAAAAACCGTACTAACTCCGCGCGTTGCTCCTGCACCCGCGCCATCTGTTCCTGCAGCGCCCCCATACGAGCGCGGAACGCTTCGTCGGCCTTGCGCAAGGTGTAGCATCGCCAGCCGAGGTACACAAAAAGCACGCTGGCCACCAGCCCCAATAAGGCAGAACCCAACAAGAACCTTCTATGGCTGATGAGAGGCTTGGTCGCGAGATTCAGTCCGACTTGCATACCTTCTTGCTAACTCCTGTTAATTCCGATGCAACATCCAACCCACCAGGCCTTCCAGTTCGTGGTCCGCCAGCGGCCTGGCTTCCGCTTTCAGGTTCCCGTCCGATATCGCGGCACTCAACAACGACCGCACCGGGCATTTAAACTCATCCTCCAGTGGCTTCACAAATTCTGGCAGCCGGTTACCCAAACCCGCCACCCGCACGGCCTGAATGCCCTCTTGCCAGGTGTCCTGATAATACGCAGCCAGCGGATAAATCTCTTCCAGAAGCAAATGGGGCGTCAGCGATTCGGTATGCACCGGCAACTCCGTGCACCGGTATCCTGCTAGTACACCCTCTCGCACAATGGCTGTGGTCAAGGATGTGCCCGCCACACGCGCCAGCAATGTGGGTTTCTGGTCCTCCAATAAACTGACCGCCGCCAGCGTGGTGCTCATCACCACACCCGGCCGCAAGCTGGCTTCCTCCAGCAATGCCTCGTATTCCTTGATAATGCGCAGCCGCGCGATCGCCGTTACCACGTCCACGCCTTCCGCCTTCGGGGCCTGGCGCATATACGAAAGCAGCGTTTCATCGACCTCGAACGGCACGCTCTTCTTCAGCTTCCAACGCAGCATTGGCACGGCCTCCTCGTTGCTGCGCGGAAATTCATCAAAATGTTGCACAAACACGCGGATTACCGGGTCCGGCACCAATAGGGCTACATCTTCATCCTTGGCCCCGATGGTTTGGCACACGTTGGCGATCGCCCCTTTCACCGCCGCGGCATTTTGGATGTTTGCTTCAATCGCGGAAGCGACGATCGCTCCTTTAGGCAGTTCTTCGATGTCATACGCTACATGCGAGCCGGTTCGCGCATAACGCACGCCCGCCACGCGTTCTGGCGAAATCTCCACGGCCAGCGCGGGATGCGGCGTAGCGTCCAGCCAACGCAGGAAACGGCGCACGGCGTCGACCTTGTAGACGCCTTCTCGAATTGCCACACTGCTACTCAACGAACGTCACCTTATTGATTTCCCGCAACGTGGTTACCCCCGCGCGCACCTTCTGCATGGCACTGGCGCGCAACGTGATCATTCCCGCCGCGATAGCTGCCCGTTTGATCTCCGAAGTAGGTCTGCGGTCCACAATCATTTCACGGATGTGGTCACTCAAGTCAAGCAATTCGCAGATGGCGCTGCGTCCATGGAAACCGGTACCCGAACACTCCAGGCAACCGGCCCCCTCGGCAAATTGATATTGGCTTGCTGTAGCCGGATCGATACCCGATTCACTCAACTCCGTGTCCTTATACTTCTTCGGGCGTTTGCAATTGGGGCAAATCAAGCGCACCAATCGTTGTGCCAGGATGCAGTTCAGCGCGGACACAAAGTTATACGGTTCGACGCCCATATTGATAAATCGGCCAATCACGTCGGTCACGTTGTTCGCGTGTACGGTCGTAAACACCAGGTGGCCAGTGAGCGCCGACTGGATGGCGATTTGTGCGGTTTCTTGGTCGCGGATTTCGCCGACCATGATTTTGTCGGGATCGTGCCGCAAAAT
>DATKPS010000092.1:0-65808 GCA_035524015.1 Candidatus Sulfotelmatobacter sp. | reverse complement strand
GCTCGCGCCTTCTCAAAAAATGATGGGCATCGTTTTCGACCGCGCCCAGGCTGGGCAATCTCCCAATGAATGGGACGGCGAGTTTTGTATTGCCACGCTGGATTCGCCCGGCGTGGAAGTCACCTACCAGACCGAATTTCTTGCCGACGGAGACGGCAAGGCCGTGTGGGAGCCTTTTTCCAAGGATGGCCGATTGGCGAACAGCGACACCTCCTGGGTCAGCGCCAGCGAGAAACTGGCTGGAGCCATCGCGGTTCGTTTTACGCTGAAACCGGGCGAAACAAAAATCGTGCCTATGGCGATCGCCTGGGATTTCCCGGTCGTGGAGTTTGGCCAGGGGCGCCGCTGGAATCGCCGCTATACGGACTTCTACGGAACCAATGGGCACAACTCCTGGGCCATTGCCCGCGACGGTTTGCGTCATGCCGACGATTGGAGCCAGGCCATCAATGCCTGGCAGGCTCCTTTCATCGACGACGAAAGCCGACCTGCCTGGTATCGCGGCATGCTCTTCAACGAACTCTACACGCTCACCGATGGCGGCACATTCTGGGGACGCGAAGCCGGTTCCGACAAGAAAGTACCAGCGAAATTCGCCCTTCTGGAGTGTTTCGACTACGCCTACTACGGTACCTCGGACGTGCGCTTCTATGCCTCACTGCCACTGTTGAAGTTTTGGCCCGTGATCGACAAGCAGGTGCTGCGCGAATTTGCGGATACCGTTCCCCGCGAATACCCCGAACTCGGCTTATGGGTTTGGAAGACGCAACAAACCGGCCTTCCTGCGCTCCACAAACGTAAAAAGGTTGGCGCGGTCCCGCATGATTTGGGAGTCCCCGAAGGCGATCCTTTCGTTTCCGTAAACGAGCCAGGTTGGCAGGATACCAACGACTGGAAGGATCTAAATTCGAAATTCGTGTTAATGGTCTATCGCGACTATGTCCTGACCGGCAAACAGGACAAAGCTTTCCTCCAAGCCATGTGGCCCGCCGTTCAAGCCGCCATCACTTACTTGCAACAGTTTGATCACGGCGGCGGCATCCCCGAAAACTCCGGCTACCCCGATCAAACCTACGATTCGTGGGTGGTCCGCGGAGTCAGTGCCTACTGCGGTAATCTGTGGCTGGCCGCTTTGCGCGCCTCCGAAGAAATAGCCAAGGTTCTCAATGAAAATGACGCGGCGCTCCGTTACCACGCCCTCTTTTTGAAGGCACAGAAGACCTACATCGACAAGCTCTGGAACGGCGAATATTTCCGCTACGACATGGAGAGCGGAGATCATGATGCCATTCAGGCCGATCAACTGGCCGGACAATGGTACGCCAACATGACCGGACTAGGTGACCTCGTTCCTCGCGAAATGCAAAGGTCCGCCCTGAAAAAGATCTACGCCACAAACGTGCTGAAATTCGGTAATGGTGAAATGGGCGCAGCCAACGGCATGAACGCCGACGGCAGCATCATGCGCGGCAACGAACAAGGCGAAGAAGTGTGGGTTGGCACGACCTTCGGACTAGCAGCGCTGATGTTGAGCGAAGGTATGAAAGACGAGGCTTATCACACCGCGTGGGGCCTCTACCATGTGATTTACGAGACCAAAGGTTATTGGTTCCGCACGCCGGAAGCTTGGGACGACTCCGGCAATTTTCGAGCGTCCATGTATATGCGGCCCGCTGCCGCCTGGGCCCTCGAAATGGTCGGCAGCCAATGATCGATCGAACGATTTGCGCTATTCGGGAACCGCCATCTGCCCCTTGATAGTGAAAACCGTCTCAACCACCTTGGCTTCCGTCCCAGGCTGCCCGCCGCCAATCGACAGTTTGTAGGAGCCGGGCGCAATCAAGCGGTCGCCAGATTCGTTCACGTAGCTGAGGCTGCGCGGATTCACGGTCAGCTCGACGTGCTGGGTTCCACCCGCGGCAACATGTACGCGCGTGAAGCCGCACAGAGCGCGATTCGGTGCGCCAGCCAGCTTTGGATAGGTGAGATACACTTCGACCACCTCATCACCGTCTCGACTGCTCGTGTTCTTCACATCCGCGGTGACAGTCAACTTATCTCCCGCCTTCAAGTTCTTTGAAGACAGTTTCACGTTGCGATATTCGAACTTCGAATAACTGAGGCCATACCCGAATGGATAAAGCGGCGCACCGCCAAAGTAGCGGTACGTCCGGTTCGCCATCGAGTAGTCCTCGAAGGGCGGTAGGTCGCCAACGCTCTTGTAAAATGTGACCGGAAGACGCCCCCCAGGGTTATGGGCCCCGATCAGTGTTTCCGCAACTGCTGCGCCGCCTTCTTCGCCCGGATACCATGCCTCCAGAATTGCATTGGCATGCTCTTCCGCCCAATTTACGCCCAGGGCGCTGCCATTCAGCAGCACCACCACTAACGGCTTGCCTATTGCGGCCACACTTTCGAGTAGATCCTGCTCGGGCTTCGGCAGATCCAACGTCAGGCGATCGCCTCCTTTAAAGCCTTCTTCGCTCACGGGCATTTCCTCACCCTCCAGTTCGCTCGTGAGCCCGACAACCGCGACCACCACATCCGCGTCTTTTCCCGCTGCGGCCGCTTCCGGAGCAGGTCGCAGATTCAGTTTGGACCATAGCAACTCCCCGGCTTCTTTCGTGCCTTCCGCCGGTCCATAATCGATCTTCACCGTATAAGGTTTGCCAGCCTCAAGGCGCACGTGTCCCAACTTGGTCTCCGCTTCGTGGGTGTGGTACGCCATCGTTATCACCTTCCCGTCCAGCCACACACGGAAATATCCGTCTCCACGGAAACCAAAGTTGTAGTCGTCCGTTTCCTTCGGCGTGAGCGTGGTTTCCCAGGTTACCTGGAACCCATTACTCTTGGTGACTGCAGCCGGCAGCTGAGACGCCACCACGCCAATTCCCGCTTCCTCCTGGCTGGCTAGCGCTCTTCCGGGTCCCGAGCTGAAGAATGCCAATGCATCTTTTAGTGTGTAGTAGCTGGCCTGCACGCCTGGTCTACCTTCGACGGTTAGCAACTGGGCTGGAACCGGCGAAGCCTCTTTGCTCAGGAATTGTGTGCCGCGCACGTAATAGATCTGCGCGCCGGGCATCTCTTTCTGCAGGCCCCCCAGCACAGACACCGTATGGCTCGGAATCCCATTGTAATTGCCTAGCAATACGGGAGTTTGGTCAGCAAGAGGGCCAACCACCACGATCTTCTGTCCGGATGCTTTCAGGGGCAGCACACCGTCATTCTTCAGCAGAACCATCGACTCATTCGCTAGTTTGCGCGCCAATGCGCGATGCTCGGGGCCGTCCAGCTGCTTCTCGTCGATCTTGTTGTACGGCACCATCGACGGCGGATCAAACATGCCCAACTTCATCCGCGCGGTAAACAAGCGCTTGAGCGCGACATCGATGTCGCTTTCCTTCAGGAAGCCGGCCTTTACCGCTTCGACGTAAGGTGCGTAGTCGTGGTCGTCGGTGATTTTCGCGAAAAAGTCGATGCACTCGTTGTCCATGCCCATCTTCAAACTGGTCGCGGAGGCTTCGGCTTGGGTGGACTTGTAGTGGTGGCCATTAAAGATGTTCCGGACGGCCTCGCAATCCGACACCACGTAGCCTTTAAAATCCCATTTCCCCCGCAACTGATCCACCAGCAGAAATTCATTTGCGCACGCCGGCTGCCCGTTGACGCTGTTGTAGGCGCACATGACAGATCCCGCTTTCCCCTCGGTTACCGTGGCACGAAAAGCAGGAAGGTATGTATCCATTTCGTCGTGCTTGCTGACGATCACGTCAGCAGTGTGCCGGGTCGGCTCGGGTCCGCTATGCACCGCAAAGTGCTTAGGAGTAGAAATTGTCCGATAATAGCGGGGATCGTCACCTTGCATCCCGGTCACAAACGCCACGCCCATGCGCCCGGTGAGGAACGGATCTTCGCCGTAGGTTTCTTGTCCCCGGCCCCAACGGGGGTCGCGAAAGATGTTGATGTTCGGCGCCCAGAAATCGAGGCCCTCAAAAATGTTGCTGTGTCCCGCACGCAGGTCTTGTGCGTGTTTGATGCGAGCCTCGGTGCTGATCGCCACGGCCATCTCGTGTATACCCGGCGAGTCGAAAGTCGCGGCCAAACCGATAGGCTCAGGAAACTCGGTAGTTCCGTTCACCGCCACGCCGTGCAGCGACTCGCTCCACCAGTCATAAGCCGGCACTTGAAGCCGGGGAATAGCGCGCGCTTGATTCACCAACTGCGAAGCCTTTTCGTCCAGCGTCATCCGCGAAATCAGATCGTCCACACGCTGCTCAATGGGCAAAGCGGGATTCAGGTACGCAGGCTCCGATGCAGACGATGCATTTTGCGCAACGGCCCGCGAACCTGCCAAAAACAATCCAACAATCACTGTCGTGACGATGGCACAGCACTTCCCAAGCCAAATGGATTTCATCGATGTCTCCTGGACATCCGCGGTGTTTCCCAGGCCTATTCGCAATGTCGAGTGGGCGGCCTGAGTCTTTAAGATTGCTTATGTTGAAAAAGTGTACATCACGCGCAAGTTTTTCTCGAACCATAAGTCACACGGCGTGTATTGTCAGTTGCCTCTAACCGCGCAGTCACGCTGGATGGCTAGGATCACAATATGCTGATCAAACGTGGTTAGCTGCTTGCTCTGGCAGCATCTCCGGTTTTCCAAAGCCACTCGCCGGCGGGTCCGCGCCATTGTCTGCCTGCCAGGGCGGCAGGATTTTGATCAGAACGTACAGAATTACAAAGGGGAGAATCATCAAGATAATCGCGGGTAACAGCCCCTCCTTCGCCACAAAATCCATTTTGTAAGTCGTATATCCCAGAAAGCTCTTCGAAAATAGTTGTCCGCCAATCACGACGTTCCACCGCATGGCAAATATTCCAATCATGGTCAAAAGCGCCATAACCGCGTAAACCCTCTTGCGGATCACATCTGAGAATTTTATGAGCTGCATCAGTGCCAGTAGCACGAGGGGGGTAATTGTGCCCACAAAAATCTGTAACACGATCTGCGAAAAAAACAGCCGCGAGTGCATCATGAAGTCCAGGCTCCGAAACGACTCATCCGCTTCGTAAATTCGATGAATCAAATCCAGCATTTCCAGCGTGAAATCGATCACGAATATGTAAAACAGATACTTCGCGATAGTATCCAGGCAATTCATGTCGATTGCCTTTTTGCGCAGCGCCGATGTGGCCATATACATCAGCAAAACCAACGCTATTCCCGACACCATCGCTGAAAACAGGAAGACCACCGGCATCAGTGGCGTTGACCACCAGGGATTGGCTTTCACGGACCCGAAGATAAATCCTACATACCCGTGCAGCAGGAACGCCGAAGGTATACCGATCAGCGTGATAATCCAGCCGGCCCTCTCGTCGACATGGAGCGCACCGGGACTAATGTTGTAGGAGCCCAGCGTCAGAATCCCATAGAGTCGCCGCTTCCATCCGGTCGAGTTTTCCGCCAGCAACACGATATCCCGCCGGTAATCCAGCCAGATTTCCAACAGCAGCACCGCCATCAGGTACCAAAGGTATACGAAGCCGAACATCGCCATTGCCGACGCGCGGTGCGGTGTTAAATACATTTCCAGCGAGCGTTCCGGGTGCCCCAAATGTAGTTGCAGCGGCAGCGGCGCCACGATCAGAAACGCCAGTGCCGTCAGTAGCGCCAGCCGGTACGTTGGTTTAACAGCCTCCACTCGAAACACCCGTTCAAGCGAGGCGAGAATAAACGCTCCCGCCACAAGTCCCGTTAAGAATGGATACAATACGATCAATACGCTCCACTGCAGCTCGACTTCGTTCGGATACATGAATCCGTCCATCCGATTTCTCCTTAGCGTACCGATCCGTCCAAGCCGTTGTAGAACATCTTCGCGCCGGTCGCGAGGTGCGGCTTAAGCACCTGCACCGCGTGCGTCTTCAAGAAGGCTTGAATCGGGTCATTTGGATTCTTCAAATCCGCTAATTGTCTCGCGCCGGTGGGGCACACTTCACAACATGCCGTTGTTAGTCCTTTGGTGATGCGGTGATAGCACAGCGTGCATTTCTCCGCCGTGTGTCTGGTGGGATGGAAGAACCGGCAGCCATACGGGCAAGCTTGGATGCAATAGCGGCAACCCAGACAGTAGTTGTAATCGATCAGCACCACGCCATCGGCTGTGTGAAACGTAGCGCCTACGGGGCACACCTGCGTACATGGAGAATCCACGCAGTGATTGCAAAGCTTCGGTACAAAAAAGTTCTTTCCGCCTTTCAGTTCACTTTGCGGGAACCCTTCTTTTCCTCCGTCCGGCGAATCCACCACCGGACTCTCAATGTGCCAGTCGTCTACGTGGTAACGCTCCACCCAGGTACGAAAATAGCCATCGGGCACATCGTTTTCTTTTGCGCAGGCCTGCACACAGCTTCCGCATCCGATGCATTTGGTAATATCCAGCAACATCCCCCACCAATGGTCCATGGCGTTGTAATTAGGTGCTTCCTCCGGTGTGCCCGCCAGAACAAAATCCCACGCTATCGCTGCAGCGGGCAGGAGCAGGAGTATCTGTCGCCGGTTCACTTTTTCCCTCCCGCCTCGAACCCTGGACTGTGCGGCTGGTGACACGTGTTGCACAACTGTCCTTGCGCGTGTTCTTTCGCGTCCACTTGGGGAAAGCCGCTTGGTTTCGCGATGTTCTCCGAATGGCAACGCACGCACAGCGTCGCGACGTTCGGCAATACTGGTTTAACTGCGCTTGGATCTTCTGCGTGTTTAGCCAATGGGCCATGGCAAGATTCACAGTTCACATGCGCATGCACTCCCTTCGCCTTAACCTCCAAAACGTCGGGATGGCAGCCCTCGCATTGCTGGTGGCCTGCGTATGCCACGAGCCGGCTCGTGATTTCCTGCAGCGCGTCCCCACGGTAATATCCATAGCGCCCGAAGCTCTTCGGAAGAATCGCTGCCCGCACTGCCACAAAGGCAATTGCACCCAACAGGAACACGGCGGCGACACGGATCAGGTGGGCGTAATCCTGAAACTTGTTCATTTCGATCCTCGGACAATTAACTGCGGTTGGGATGAAGGACGATGTAGTCTTCTGATCGTGGACAAACTTCGGGGAACTCTTCGTCCGCCTTGCGAGGACATGGGGAGCAACCTTGCTGGAGCGACCGTTCTTTAACGAACGTTTGCACGCACCTTAGACCGTCCCGCTCACATGCAATTAGGACCGGAGTCACATAGCCCGGTGATGTCCCTCACAATGACCCTACCCAAGTGCTTCAATTCCTCGTCGGAAATCGGCTGTGGGGGTGATTAGGCTGGCGATGAAATGCCCCTCGCAGGCGAAATCATAGAAGTGGCCCGGGTGCACCAGCACGTTCTTCGATTTCATTAATTCAATCGCGAACTCTTCGTCACCTGGCCACTTTTCTGTGTGGTCTGGTCTGACGCGCATTACTACATTCCAGCCGCCCTCCGTCTCCAGCAATTCGTACTTTCTCGTTTGCGAAAGCTTCGACTTTAGATAGGTCCAGTTCTCTCGAATCCTCTCCTGTAGTTGCGGCTGCATCCGTTTCCGCTGTTCTAGAAGAACAGGGAAGGCCCATTGCGTAGGAGAACCCAAGGACAAATAGGTGTCAGCGATGATTTCCAGTCGGGCCATTGCTTCCGTCGTCCGCGATATTGGCCCGCTCGTCACTACCCAAGCCACTTTCATTTGTGGCAGGCCGGCAATTTTTGAAAGTCCGCTGAGTGTGAACGTTAAGGTATCCCTGTTCGCCGCAAACGACTGTCGCTTCTGCCCATCTAGTGAGAAATCTAAGAACACTTCGTCCACGATCAGCGCCAAATCCCGCTCTCGGCAGATCCGGTTCAACTGCTCCCGCTCCTCCTCTTTGCTGTAGGAACCTGTAGGGTTGTTGGGATGAACCAGCAGCACCGCCCGCGTTTTCGCCGTCAGCGCCCGCTGCACCGACTCAAAATCCATGAACCAGCCATGCGCGTAGTGCAATTGGTAGGGAACTAAGCGGACATCTTGCAAATCTGCCAGAAAGTCGAACAGTGGGTAGCTCGGCTTGGGAACCAGTACTTCGTCTTCAGGATTGCACAGCAACCGAAAAACGTACGAATACGCTTCGCTCGTGCTGGTCGTCAGCACAATCAATTCCGGGTCAACCCTCTCGCCGTGATCTTCCCGGTAATACTCGGCCACTTCCTTTCGAGCCGCCAACAGTCCCTTGGCTGTCGGCTCGTAGGTAAGTGCCCTTGGATTTTGGAATGCCCTCTGGATCGCTTCCTCATCGTAATCCAGGCCACACTCAGTGGGATTGGAAAGCGTCAGGTCGATTAAGGGCTGGCTGGAGGCCCGCAACTGCTCCAGAGCTTGTGTATATCGATTTTGACTTAACTTCCAGTTGGTTCGTTCAGAGAACATTTTCCGCACGCTGAAGATATCACAGGCCCGTTAGGTGTCCTAACCTCCGCCAAAGCGGCCCGCCGATAATCACAGGGTACTAGTGCGCTTGGTAACCCGTTCCACGGTGGAAATTCACTCATCGCCTGATGAAAATCACAACGTCAAGTGCGTTGAATTACACAACGCGGGTCGCCTAGAAATATTTCAGATTTTCTCCAACTATATTTCGTATCAGTTACATACCTCTATCTGAACAAATGTTCGATTTGGTTCAACACATGCCTATGTCCCCGCATGGGACATTAGCCAGGGTCTATATGGTGTTTTCCGCTCGTTCTCGCTCCGGGTGCGGCTGACTCCAGGTGATTTTTGACTAGCTTCCTCTTTCGCTCCCCTTGGCGGTTCGCAGTTCCACAATTTTCGGTTCCTCTCCTTATGGAGGCACGCACTGTGCTTGATCAATCGAATTTACCCATACCCACAAGCTTCCGGAACGGCGTAGATCGCCGGACCTTCTTTAAGGTTGTCGCCCAAGCCACAGCCGCCATTGGTCTTACCGGCAGTCTTGCCGCAAAGGTCGTCGCCGCAGTCGAGAAGGGGGCTCGTCCTTCCGTGATCTGGCTGCATTTTCAAGAATGCACTGGCTGCACGGAGTCTCTGCTCCGCACTTCTCATCCGGGCTTGGCGGAGGTCCTCTTCGATCTGATTTCTCTCGACTACCATGAAACCTTGATGGCCGCTGCTGGTCACCAGGCCGAGCAAGCCTTGGAATCGGCCATCCAGAAAAACGCCGGGAAGTACATTCTCGTAGTCGAAGGTGCCCTCCCCACCAAAGAAAACGGCATCTACATGCAAATTGGCCAGAAGACCGGCCTGGACATCGTTAAGCATGTCGCGTCGTCGGCGGCCGCAGTCGTGGCTATCGGTTCCTGTGCCTCCTGGGGCGGTGTGCCCTCGGCCGAGCCCAATCCAACCGGCGCCAGCGGGGTGAATGAGATCCTCCAGGGCCGTGCGGTTGTCACTTTGCCGGGTTGTCCCGCGAATCCCTATATTCTCCTGGGCACTCTGCTTCAGTTCGTTGCTCTGGGAAAACTGCCTGAACTCGACGATCAGGGCCGCCCGAAGTTCGCCTACGGCCGTGTGATTCACGAGCACTGTCCGCGCCGCGCGCACTTCGACGCTGGACGATTCGCGGAAGAGTTCGGGGATGAAGGGCACCGTCTGGGCTACTGCCTCTATAAGCTGGGCTGTAAAGGTCCGTCCACGCACGCCAGCTGCTCCGTTTTGCAGTTCTGTGAAGTCGTCGATGCCTGGCCTATCGGGCTTGGCCATCCTTGCTTCGGCTGCACCGAAAAAGAGGTCGCTTTCCGTGTGCCTATGCTCAAGCCGGCCGAAATCGTACGACCTACCCCGCCTGCAACTTACGCGCCGGTTACCGCCCCCGTTGGCGTGGTGAGCCCGATTGCCACTGGTCTCGGTGGCTTGATCGGCGGCGCTATTGTCGGCGCCGGGATCGTCGCTGCCAAGAAGATGAACACTTCTCAGCCCACCCCTGTTCCCCCGCCTCCGCCACCGGCCAAGACCGATTCTGGTTCCAAGGTCACGGAGTAATCCATGAACGTCAACCGTAGAGACATCCTCAAGGGCCTCATCGGTGGATCGGCGATCGCCGGCGTTGTGGCGACGGCGATTCCCGCCGCGGACAAGGATTCAGGCGCCATCGCACCCGAATCAGATGCGGTTGGCCTCCTGTACGACGCCACCAAGTGCATCGGTTGCAGGGCTTGCATGCCCGCTTGCCAAAACGCCAACGGTCTCACCCCGGACCGTGGTGGCTCCGGCGGCCTGTACATGCAGCCAGACACACTCAACGCCCACACCAAAAACCTCATCAAGCTTTATACCGCTCCCGACGGCCACGAGCGATCCTTCATGAAGCAACAATGCATGCACTGTGTTGATCCTGCATGTGTGTCCGGATGCCCCATGAATGCCCTGCACAAGGAACCCAAGGGCGTCGTCGGCTGGAACCCCAGCCTCTGTATCGGTTGCCGCTATTGCCAGATTGCTTGCCCCTTCAACATTCCCAAGTTCGAATGGGACAAGGTCAATCCCAAAATCGTGAAGTGTGAGCTTTGCCGTCACATCGTCGGCATCACTGATTCTCAGCCCGCCTGCACCAAGGTCTGTCCTACACACGCCGTGGTTTACGGCAAGCGCACCGATCTCCTTGCGGAAGCGCACCGCCGTATTCAGGCTGAGCCCGGCAAGTATTTCGAAGATCGCGTTTATGGGGAGTTCGAAGCGGGCGGAACGCAGTGCCTGATTCTCTCTCATGTCGACTTCGTGCACCTGGGTTTGCCCACGTTGGGCAAGCAGTCCGGCCCGGCGCAGGTTCGCCACATGGCCAATTTTATCTACCGCGGTTTTCTTACTCCGATCGTCCTCTACGGCGGTTTGGCGGGAGTCATGCACTACCGCTGGAAGCACCATCTCATTCACACGGAAACCTCGCAACACCATGAAGGCGATCCCGCGCCTCAACAGGAGAACAACGCATGACCGGCAGATGGCAACGATGCGTGCGGCTGAACCAGCCACTTTTCACCAAACCCTTTATCCTATTCGCCTCCCTCGCCGCCCTCGCTTTTCTTCTCGGTTTTTTCCGGGAACTAACCGGGCTCGGCTACGTCACTGGCCTCAATGATGGCTACAGCTGGGGGCTTTTCAAGAATTGGAACGTTACCGCGCTCACTGCTATGGGCTCGGGTGGCTACGCCATCGCCATCCTTACCTGGTTATTCAATCAGCGCAAATTTCACCCCATCATGCGTACCGCCCTGCTCACCAGTTTTCTTGGCTACGGCACCGGTATGATCGCCCTCGGTTTCGACGTCGGTCGTCCCTGGAATTTCCTGCATTTCAACAATCCCCATAACTGGAATCCGCATTCGGTACTGATGGAAGTGGCCGTCTGCATGACCGCCTACGTCATCTTCGCCCTCGATGTCGAAAACATGCCACCGTTCCTCGAGCGGCTCTACATGAGCCCCGATCCGAAGAAGAGCCAGTTGGCCATGAAAATCTTTTTCGCTATCCGTGCAACCTTTCCTTTCTTCGTGGCTTTGGCCTTTCTGCTGCCTTCCATGCACCAGTCTTCCCTGGGCGGCCTGATGTACCTTGCCGGCACGCGTGTCCATCCCTTGTGGCAGACCGCCCGTATTCCTCTCCTCTACCTCTTGATGGCCTACATCCTGGGTCTTGCTTGCGTGCTCATGGTTCTACTTCTAAGCAGCATGGCTTGGGATCTCGGCTGGGACATGGACATTCTCGAGCAACTCACCAAGCTCATGGGCCGCATCACGGTCGTTTGGCTTGCGATCCAGTTCATCGACTTGGCCTATCGTGGTGTGCTGCACTTGGCCTTCACCTTCGATTACTACAGCATCTGGTTTCTGTTACAGACTTTCTTGCTGCTCGTTCCCGCGTTGCTGCTCTGGTTTAAGCCGTTGCGCTCACAGCCCGGTACTTTGTTCCTTCTTACCTTTGTTCTTGCGATTGGTGGCTTGATTTATCGTTTCACGCCCACCACCGTGGCCTTCTCCCCGCTGGGAAATTACAAGTACTTTCCGTCCATCGCCGAAATTCTGATGAGCATAGGCTTCACCTCTTTTGCCGTCACTCTTTTTCTTATTGCTGTAAAACGCTTTGCCATCCTGCCCGCTCCGGCAGGGGAAATCACCGCTGGTGCTGCCGTCCAGCCATTTGACACTTTGTAGTAGGAGAAAACGTTCATGAGCAACCGCATCACCATTGACCCCATCACCCGAATCGAAGGCCACTTGCGCATCGATGTTCAGGTCGATGGTGGCAAGGTCAACGACTCTTGGGCCTCCGGCACCATGTTTCGCGGTATTGAAACCATTCTTCAGGGGCGTGATCCTCGGGAAGCCTGGCTCTTCTCGCAACGTTTCTGCGGAGTTTGCACCACCGTTCACGCGATCGCCTCCGTGCGTGCCGTCGAAAATGCCGTCGGCATTCAGGTGCCCCTGAACGCCCAGTACATCCGCAATCTGATCCTGATTGCCCATGCGCTGCAGGATCACACCGTGCACTTCTATCATCTCTGCGCACTCGATTGGGTGGATGTGGTTTCGGCTCTGAAGGCCGACCCGGCCAAGACGGCCCTGCTCGCCAACAGCCTCTCTCCATGGCCGCGCAACAGCTATCAGGATTTCAAGCAAGTTCAGGATCGCGTCAAAGCCTTCGTGGAAAATGGCCAACTGGGCATTTTCGCCAACGGTTATTGGGGCCATCCGGCGATGCGTCTTTCGCCCGAAGTGAATCTGCTCGCGGTAGCCCACTATCTCCAGGCCCTCGAATATCAGCGCAACGCCAACCAGATTGTCGCGATTCTCGGCGGCAAGACTCCCAATATTCAGAACCTCGCCGTCGGCGGTGTGGCCAACGCCATCAATCTCGACAACCAGGCCACCTTGAACATGGACAAGCTCTTCATGATCAAGACCCTCTTTGAAGACTTGATCCGCTTTGTCCAGGAAGTTTATTTCGTGGACGCCTGTGCCGTCGCCGCCATGTATCCCGATTGGTTCAACTATGGCGCCGGCGTGACTAACTATCTCGCCGTCCCCGATCTCCCTCTCGACTCTGCTATGACCCAGTTCGATCTCCCCGGCGGCATCGTTCTCAACGGCAAACTCGACGCCGTTTATCCCATCAAGAACCATACTGACCAGCGCCTGGTCAACGGTGTCACCGAAAATGTTTCCCACTCCTGGTACGAAGGCGATAAAACCCTCCACCCCTGGAAGGGCGAAACCAATCCTCACTACACCGGCTTCAAAGACGACGGCAAGTACACTTGGGTCAAGTCCCCTCGTTTCGAGGGTCATCCCATGCAGGTTGGCCCTCTTTCCCAGGTCTTGATTGGCTACGCGCAGGGGCATAAGCTCACTCATAAATGGGCGGGCGAAGCCATCAACCGGGTCTCCGCCATCTCCCAGAAACAGGTAACCCCTGCGATGTTGCATTCCACTCTAGGTCGCATCGCCGCCCGCGCTATTCGCGCCGCCATGCTTTCCGATCTCGCCAACAAGCACTGGGATTTGCTGGTCAAGAACATCGCTTCGGGCGACGCTAAGATCTACGTCAAGCCGCAGTTCGGTGACAAGGAACTTCACGGCGTCGGCTTCCACGAAGCTCCTCGTGGCACGCTCTCTCACTGGGTGGTCATTAAAGACGGGCAGATTGCCAATTATCAAGCAGTGGTCCCCACAACTTGGAATGCCGGTCCGCGCGACGAGAACGGTTCTCACGGGCCCTATGAAGCCTCGCTACTCGGTAATCCCGTTGCCGATCCAGAGCGTCCCCTGGAGGTTCTTCGTACCGTGCACTCTTTCGATCCCTGTCTGGCTTGTGCCATTCACACTTTTGATCCGGACGGAAAGGAAATCATTCACGTTTCCTGAAAAGAGGGACTTATGCACGACACCCTAAGCTCCACACCCTTGAAAATCGGTGAGAAAACCATCGACGCCGAGCACGACCTACAGATGCAGTTGCTCGACGCCTTATCTCAATCGCTGTCCGAAGGTGGCGACTTCGCACCAACCCGCCACATTCTGGAACAATTCATCGAATTCTCCGACATGCATTTCCTCTCCGAGCAGTTGATCATGCGGCTGCATAGCTACCCGGCGTACGAAGCGCATCTGGAAGAACACACCCGGCTCATGAAGAAAGTTCGTGATCTTCGCGAAGCCATTGTCCGCGGAGAAAAAGTGTCCGGTCTGCAGCTGATTCTCGAACTTCGCGATTGGCTCATCAATCATATCGCCACGGAGGACGCCGCTTTCGGCGAATTCCTCAAAAAGGAAACGCTAACCTCATGAATTCTGGTCCCCGCATTGGCATTCTTGGGATCGGCAACATTTTGATGGGTGACGACGGCGTTGGCCCATTCGTCGTAAAAATTCTGGAAGCGTGTTACGAATTTCCGCCCAATGTCGTGCTTCACGACCTCGGGACCCCCGGCCTCGGCATCACCTCCTTTTTCGCCGATTACGAAGTCATCATCCTGATTGACGCGGTTAGTGCGAAAGCTCAACCTGGCAGCATTTGCCTGTACCGCAAGGAACAAATTTTGCGCACCCCTGTTCCTCAGCGCATTAGCCCTCATGATCCCGCCCTGGTCGAGTCGCTTCTTTTCGCCGAATTCAGCGGCAAGTGTCCTGCCGAAGTTCTGCTCGTGGGCATCGTCCCCAAATCCACCGAACTTGGCTGCGCTCTCACCGACGAGGTCCACGCCGCCGTAGTTCCCGCCATGTCTGCCGTCTTCGCCGAACTGCGCCGCCTGCACGCAGAACCGGTACTCCGGGCCCAACAGCAAGTCCCTTCCATTTGGTGGCAAGAAAAAGTAGTCTCGGAGGGTGCCGCAGGGGAGGCGTCTTATGTGCCTGGCTATCCCAGGTAAAGTCGCCGGCATCGTAGAAAGAGACGGGATTCGCACCGGCCGGGTGCAGTTCGGCGGCATCGTTCGCCAGGCTTGCCTCGATTTCGTGCCCGAAGCCAAGGAAGGCGACTACGTCATGGTTCACGTCGGATTCGCCATTAGCGTCGTCGATAAAGACGAGGCCGAACGCACCTATGCCCTGCTCGAAAGTATGGGCCTCCTGGCCGAAGAATTAGCCCCGGATGGAGTTGCTCCAGCGGACTCATGAAGTACCTGGATGAGTATCGCGACGCCCGCATCGCTCGCGCGCTAGCCGCGGAGATCAATCGCCGTTCCTCGCGTCCGTGGGTTCTCATGGAGATTTGCGGCGGCCAAACGCACACCCTGGTGCGCTATGGCATCGACGAACTCCTTCGTGGCAGCGTCGAACTTGTCCACGGTCCCGGTTGCCCCGTCTGTGTCACTCCTCTCGAAATCATCGACCGCGCCATAAATCTGGCTCGCCGCCCGCAGGTCACCTTGGTCTCCTACGGCGATATGCTCCGCGTACCCGGTTCCGATACCGATCTGCTCCACGTGAAAGCAGAAGGCGGCGACGTCCGCATCGTTTATTCGCCAACGGATGCGGTCAACCTGGCTCGCACACTTCCCGACCGGAACGTCGTTTTCTTCGCTATCGGTTTCGAGACCACTGCGCCGGCCCACGCTATATCCGTTCTGCAAGCTGAGCGCCTCGGCCTGCAGAATTTCAGCTTGCTCGTTTCTCACGTTCTTGTACCGCCCGCCATTCGTGCGCTCCTCGGCTCCCAGAAAAATCGTGTTCAAGGTTTTATCGCACCTGGCCATGTCTGCACGGTGGTGGGTTGCCGCGAATACGAAGAGCTCGTCCACGAATTTCGCGTTCCTATTGTTGTCGGTGGTTTTGAACCCGTCGACCTTCTCGAGGCCATTCGCATGCTCGTCATCCAGCTCGAGGAAGGTCGCGCCGAGTTGGAAAATCAGTATGTTCGCTCGGTGCAGTACGAAGGCAACCGCCCCGCGCAAGTGGCGGTCGCGCGTGTTTTCGAGGCTGCTGACCGTAAGTGGCGCGGCATTGGCTCTATCCCCGAAAGCGGTCTGTACTTGAAGGCCGAGTATGCGGCCTTTGACGCCGAGCGCGTCTTCGATCTCGCCGACATTTGTGCCCAGGAGCCTCCCGAATGTATCAGCGCCGAAGTGCTCCTCGGCCATAAAAAGCCCACTGACTGCTCGGCCTTCGGCACCCGTTGCACTCCAGAAAAGCCGCTTGGCGCTCCCATGGTTTCTTCGGAAGGTGCTTGTGCCGCCTACTACCAATACAAACGCCACCTCGTTACACTCTGACCCCGTGAGTACTGGCGAACCCAAGGACCTGACCGGCTTTTCCTGTCCCGTGCCTCTTCCCGCGCGCGAGCGTATCCTCCTTGGCCACGGCAGTGGCGGCAAGCTCAGCGCCGATTTGTTACAAGAAGTGTTCCTGCCTTCTCTCGGCAATCCCGTTCTCGACCGCCTCGAAGATCAGGCCATCGTCTCTCTAAACGGTGTTCGCCTGGCGGTGACCACCGATTCCTTCGTTGTGAAGCCTCTCTTCTTCCGTGGTGGCGATATCGGCTCCCTCGCCGTTCACGGCACGATCAACGACCTCGCCGTTGGAGGCGCTATCCCCCTATGGCTGAGTGCTGCCTTCATCCTCGAAGAAGGTCTGCCCCTTGAAACACTGAAGCGCATAGTCGCATCCATGCAGCAAGCGGCGGCCAACGCCGGAATTCAAATCATCACCGGAGACACGAAAGTCGTAGAGAAGGGAAGTGCCGACGGTCTCTTCATTAATACCACCGGCATCGGCCGTGTTCGGGATGGCGTTTCGCTTTCCGCCAGCCAGGCGCAACCCGGCGATGCCATCCTGGTCAGCGGCTTCCTGGGCGATCACGGTATTGCCATTCTCGCCGAACGCGAAGGGCTCCAATTCGAAACGCAGGTCGAGAGTGACTCCGCGGCTCTCCATTCTCTCGTCGCGCGACTTTTCGAATCGACTCATGAAGTGCGTTGCCTGCGCGATCCCACCCGTGGCGGCCTTTCCAGCACGCTGAATGAAATTGCGCTCAGCTCTCGGGTTGGCATGGAATTGCAGGAAACGTCCATTCCCGTACGGGAAGAAGTGCGCGGCGCGTGCGAAATGCTTGGTCTCGATCCGTTGTATGTCGCCAACGAAGGCAAGCTCGTTGCAATCGTTACTTCGTCCGCCGCTCAAGCAGCCCTGCAGGCGTTACAGAGCCATCCGCTTGGCAAAGACGCCGCCATCATCGGCCGGGTGACCGCCGACCATCCCCGTATGGTCGTGCTTCGCACCCCTTTGGGTACTACGCGCATCGTCGATATGCTCGCGGGTGACCAGTTGCCGCGCATCTGTTGAGGAACAACATGCACGAAATCGGTATAGCCACTTCCATTCTCGAATGCGTCGCCGCCGAAGCGCAGCGCCATCCTGGTGCACAAGTCATTGCGGTCGGCGTGCGTATCGGCGAATTGGCTGCTGTCGATAAGGATGCCTTGGACTTCGCTTTTGAATGCATCACCCGCGACACGGAATGGGAACATCTCAAACTCGAAGTCGAGTGGTGTCCCCGCCGCCAAAAATGTCTCGCCTGCGATGAAGAATTCGTCGTCAGGGAACTCGATCTAGCCTGTCCCAGATGCGGCGCAGACAACTCCACCTGCATCGGCGGCACCGAATTGGACATTGCTTACCTGGAATTGGAGGAGCCATGCGCGAAGTCGTAGAAAAAAAGGTTCTCAGCGAGAATGATCGCTTGGCCGCCGAACTGCGCCACCGTTACCGCGAACAGAACATCCTCTGCGTCAATTTCATCAGCTCGCCCGGCTCCGGCAAGACCGCCCTCCTCGAGAAAACTCTCGCTTCCCTCGCCCCCTCTCAGCCCGTTGCCGTGCTTACCGGAGACATTCAAACCGACAACGATGCTCGCCGGCTGTCCCGCTACGGATTCCCTGTGCGCCAGATCGTCACTGGCGGTACTTGTCATCTCGACGCTCGCATGATCGACCGGCATCTCACGGAAATGAACTTTCGTGGCCCTGGCCTTCTGCTTGTCGAAAATGTCGGTAATTTGGTTTGCCCTTCCAGTTACGATCTTGGCGAAGCCGCAAAAATCGTGCTCCTTAGCGTGACCGAAGGTGAAGACAAGCCGCTAAAGTATCCCGGCATTTTCCATCGCGCCTCGCTCATGATCCTCACCAAAACCGACCTGCTTCCCCACGTCGATTTCCAACCCGATCTCGCTCTCGGAAATGCCCGCAAGGTCCATCCCGAAATCGAATACATTGCTCTCTCTTCCCGCACTGGCGATGGCTTCGATAAGTGGCTGGCCTGGCTAGACGCCCTTCAGCGCAAATTTCAACAAACTGCCGCAGCCACGAATTAACGGACTGCGGGAGCCCAGCTCCCGCCGGTACCTCACTCGATCCCACTCGCAACGATCAGCAGCAGTCCTGCTGCTGCCACCAGGGCGCTTCCGCCTCGAAAAATAGTTGCACTTTTCCACTACCGCGCTTCAGCATCCCCGTTCGGACTCTGCGATAATTCCTACATGGACGAATCGTCTAGAGCGACTCTCGCGCGCAAATCTATTGACGTTACGGGCATCGTCCAGGGTGTCGGCTTTCGCCCTTTCGTTTATCGACTCGCTCAGGAATGTAATCTCACCGGTTTCATCGCCAACACCCCCGCCGGAGTCACCATTGAAGTTCAGGGTGCGCCTGGGGTGCTCGACCGTTTTCTTGAACGCTTGCCCGCGGAGCTTCCTCCATTAGCCAAGGTAACCTCCCTCGTTCCTCACGATACGGAAACCCAGCCGGAAACGGCCTTCCGCATTCTCTCCAGCCGTTTGGACGCTCCTCCCAAAGCACTGATTTCCCCCGATGTCGCCCTCTGCGAAGACTGCTTCCGCGAAATGATGAACCCACGCGATCGTCGTTTCCGCTATCCCTTCATCAATTGCACCAATTGCGGCCCGCGCTTCACCATTATTCGCGATATCCCCTACGACCGCGCGCGCACTTCCATGGCTTCTTTCCAGATGTGCGCCGCCTGCCAGGCCGAATACGACGACCCTGCCAATCGCCGCTTTCATGCGCAACCCAACGCCTGCTGGGACTGTGGCCCACAACTCCAACTACTTTCCGCCGATGGCGCGCCTCTCGACGTAACGGAACCGTTGCGCGAAGCTGCTCGCCTCCTGGAGCAGGATCGCATTGTCGCCGTGAAAGGACTCGGCGGCTTTCACCTCGCTTGCAATGCTCGCTCCGAGGCCGCCCTAAATTTGCTGCGCGGCCGCAAGCGGCGCGTCGAAAAGCCTTTCGCTGTGATGTTTGGCCGAATCGAAGACGTCGATCGCTTCTGTGAAGTCGATGACGCGGCACGTAAGCTGCTCCTGTCTGCCGAACGCCCAATTGTTCTTCTCCCTCGTAAACCCGACTCCGGCCTTCCCGAAAGTATCGCGCCCCGCAATCGCTTTCTCGGTGTCTTTCTTCCCTATACGCCGCTGCATCATCTTCTTTTCGCCAGTGGTAAGTGCGATGCGCTCATCATGACCAGCGCCAATCTCAGCGAAGAGCCTATCGCCATTGATAACGAGGAAGCGGTGCGCCGTCTCCATGGCATTGCCGATGCCTTCCTTGTCCACAACCGCGACATCCTGCGTCGTTGTGACGATTCCGTCATACGTCTCGTGGCTAGCCGTACCCAGATGCTTCGCCGTTCGCGTGGCTTTGTTCCCGTGCCCGTTCCCCTCGAACGCGAAGCGGATCCGATTCTGGCCGTCGGCGGTGAACTCAAAAACACGATCTGCATCGTTCGGGGCAGCGAGGCCTTCCTCAGCCAACACGTCGGCGACCTCGAAAACCTGGAGAGCTACAACTTTTTCGGCGAAGCCGTCCAGCACCTGCAGCGCATCTTGGAAGTTTCTCCCAAGGTTATCGCCTACGACCTGCACCCCGACTATTTCTCCACCAAGTGGGCGCTTGCCCAGGAGGGCTTGCGGTTGGTTGGCGTGCAGCATCATCATGCCCACATTGCCTCCTGCATGGCGGAAAATCATCTCGATGGAAAAGTGATTGGCATTGCGCTCGATGGCACCGGTTACGGCACGGATGGCGCGGTCTGGGGCGGTGAAGTGCTCTTAGCCGATTATCACGATTTCGAACGCGCCGCGCATTTTGAATACATTCCTCTGCCAGGGGGTGCTGCCGCGATTCACGAACCCTGGCGCGTGGCCCTCAGCTACCTGGTAAAGCACTACGTCAAGGATCTCAACAGTCTCGATCTGCCGTTTCTTCGCGGCATCGATGAGCGCCGTCGCGAAGTCATCCAGCAGATGATCAATCGCCAGATCCACTCGCCTCGCACTTCCAGTTGTGGCCGTCTCTTTGACGCCGTGGCCGCGCTCACCGGTATTCGCTCCACGGTGAATTACGAAGCGCAAGCTGCCATCGAACTCGAAATGGCCGCACACGATTCTACCGACCAGGGCTGCTATCCCTTCGACCTGATTCCCGAAGACACCCATTGGCAAATCGGCACGCTTTCTCTCTTTCAGTGGCTGCTTCGTGACCTGCGCCGCCAAGAGCCCGTCGCGGACATCAGTCGGCGCTTCCACGCCGGTCTCGCTGCCATATTCGTCGAACTCGCCGAGAAAATCCGCGAACAAAGCAAACGGAACCGCGTCTGCCTCAGCGGTGGCTGCTTCCATAATGTGTTGCTATTTCAACTGATGCTGGATGGTTTGCGTTCCAAATCCTTCGAAGTCTATTTCCACTCCGAAGTCCCCGCCGGCGACGGCGGTATCAGCCTAGGCCAAGCCCTAGTAGCCGCCCACCGCCAGCAACCGTAGCACAGGCTTGAGCCTGTGCCCGCTTTCTGAAGCCGGCCGCAACCTGTTGAGCCTGTGCCTGTTTCCACGCCACAAAACCGTCTTGTCATCCTGAGCGACGCGGTTTTTGCGTCGCGAAGGAGCTCAACCCAAATTCATCAAAACTCTTCCGGGAGCCCTACCGAGTCGCACCAAACCGTCCAAGTTTTCAGCGTGTTCCGTACTTCCGGCTGCCCGTGATCCCCTTCCCCTCCGTCACCGTAATCGTCTGCCCCGCAGCCACATTGTTCAGCCGATCCACCTGCCCACTCGGCCAACGAATTTCAATCGCATCGGCCTGCGTATGTTTCGCCAATCCGAATGTCAACACCAATTCGCTCGCGGACATATAGCTCGATCCGCTCCGCATCATCTCCAATTGCGACTCGCCACCTGCCGTCAACTTCACCATCGACCCGATCCCGTCTCGATTCGATTTCGTTCCTACCAACTTAATCCGCAAGCTCTTCTGTTGCGCCGATTCGCCCGTCGCATCATTTTCGAACAAATAGGCTCGCCCGCCATTCGTCGACAGCAGCAAATCCAGTCGTCCATCATTATTTACATCTCCATAAGCCGCGCCCCGGCCCACACGCGGCGAATCAAATGCCGTTCCCAAACTCTTCGTCGTCTCCAGAAAATTTCCTTTGCCCAGGTTCCGAAATACGTGCGGAGGCATGGCGTACTTCACATTCGGCTGCACTTTCTGGATGTTGCTGTCAATGTGTCCATTGGCGATGAAAATGTCCGGCCAGCCATCTAGATCGTAGTCGAAAAAGAAGCACCCAAATCCCAGCGTCAACAACGTGTCCCGCCCGATTTCCGAGCGCGGCGCCTCATCCACGAATAGTCCCTTGCCTTCGTTGTGATACAGCGAAATCATTTGATTGGAGAAATTCGTAATCAGCAGGCTGAATACACCCGACCGGTCGTAATCCGCCGCGTCCACGCCCATTCCCGCTCGGGCTACGCCATCCTCGCTGAACGCCACGCCCGCCAGCACCGCCTTTTCCGTGAATGTTCCGTTCCCGTTGTTTCGATAAAGTTTGTTCGGCTGCGTGTCATTCGAAAGCAGCAAATCCGGCCAGCCGTCGTTGTCATAATCCAGCACGGCAATTCCCAAAGTCTTCGACGTAGCGTCTCCCAGCCCCGCTTTTTTGGTGGCGTCCTCAAACGTGCCGTCCCCGCGGTTGTGCCACAGCCGCACTGCCGTCCCTTTGTACGACTCTGGCGTGCAATACGATTTACTCTTCCCGTCCAGTGTGCAGTACAAATCTCCCTCGATCGACCACCGCACATAGTTCGCCACCACCAGGTCCAGCTTGCCATCCTTGTCGTAATCCACCCACGCCGCGCTGGTGCTGAACTCCTTCGGTCCCAGTAACCCGGCCTTCTGCGTCACATCCGTAAACGTGCCGTTTCCGTTGTTGTGGAACAGGTGGCTCTGCCCCATCGCGGTCACGAACAAATCGTCATATCCATCGTTGTCGTAATCGCCCACCGCCACGCCCATACCCATGATCTCGATGTCCAGCCCGGCCTTGTGCGTTACATCCGTAAACGTTCCGTCGTGATTGTTGTGATAAAGCTTCGGGGTGCTGTGTTTCGAGGGCTGCCCCGGCCAGTTCGTTCCATTCACAATGAAAATGTCGGGCCAGCCATCGTTATCGTAGTCGATGAACGCTACGCCCGGCCCCATGGTTTCCGGCAAATACTTCTTACCAAACGCGCCATTGTTATGAACGAAATGAATCCCCGCGCGTTCCGTAATGTCCCGGAACGTGATGGTCGATCCAGTCGACGTGTTCTTCGAACTCTGCGCAGGCAACGGCAGCGCGCACGCCAGCGCCAACACGAATCTCCAGCCCAATTTCACGCGCTCTCCACCTTGCCGTCGCGGCCCACTCCCAAGGCGTCGGCCACTCGATTGATGTAGTTAAACCATGAAGCAATCAGCGTAATTTGCAATATCCCTCGATCGTCAAATCCTACAGCTCGCAGCTTCTTATGGTCTTCCGGGCTGCATTGTGTCGCATCTTTCGTCAACCTCACCACGTATTCCAGCATCTCCTTGTCCTGCTCGTTGATCGGCGCGCTCCGAAAATCCTTGCGCAACGCCGCCACCATCTCGTCGTTCAAAGTTACTCTACGCAGAAACTCTGCGTGCGATTCGATTCAATAAAAACACCGGTTTGTCACCGATACCATAGTCGCGATCATTTCATGCTGGTCGCGCCGCAATGGCAAATCTGGCGACAGCATCGCTCCAAATGCCGCAAAGGAATGAAACATCACGTCGGGAAGCAAGGTGTGCGATCCCACGATGCTGTTCTCAAACCCGTGGTCCACAATCGGCACCGGCGTGGCGTATTCCACCGGGTACAACTTTCGCTCTTCCATCACCGCGTCGCGTACACGCTCGTCATCTTCCATCCGAATCGTTTTGATCCAGGTCATAGCTTCATCCTTTTGGTGCGATGCTTGGAACTCTTCATCGTCCGGCAGGGTTGTTCGTCACCGTGGCCGTTCCTACGCGTCTCGCTGCGGGCGTTTGCCCCAGCGGTACGCTGACGTGCTCGTGTATCGCCTGCCGTTCATTGTTATCGTCGGGATGAGCTTGCCGGTACGGTCCCGTCAGTGTCTGCGAAGCTTCGTCGGCCTTGAATCGCAGGTAGCGCTCCTTGTATTCTTCGGCGGTCTTGTCATTACCCAAACCCGTATAGCACAGCATCAGGTTGTAGTTCGCCTGCAGATCCTCCGGGTCAATCGCCAACGTCAACTGCAATTCTTTCACCGCATCCGCATACCGCTTTTGCAAAAACAGGATTCGCCCCAATTCGTCGTGCACTACGCGATCTTCGGGATACTGTACCAGCACTTCACGCAGAACCCCGGCCGCTTCGTCGTACTTTCCCTCTTCGCGCAGCACTTTCGCATAGAAGAAATTCGCCCGCGCCAAGTTCGGCTGCAATTCCAGCGCTTTTTCCAGCACCGCGAGCGCTCCGTCCGTATCGCCTTCTTGCACCCGCACGCGCCCCACGTTGGTCCAGCCGTCCGCATTATCGGGCGCCATCTTCGTAATCTCGCTGAACGCTTGCTCCGCGCCAGCCAAATCCCCTTGCAAAAACAGCCCAATCCCATAGTCGTTCCAGCGCGTCCAATCCTCTTTCGCCCACTCGGTTTTCGGTGTTGGCGCCACGGCCGAATGCGGCAGCACGCCCAGTGTTTTCACGTCTTCCGCTACGGTGATGATGGGCAGATTGGGAATTTCCTTTTTTACGCTGGAAACGCCCGACAAATCGCCATTAAACGCAAACTTCCGGTCGTCATAATCGGGCGTATGTTCGCCCTGTGGTTGCGAAGCTTCCGGCACTCCGCCAAATGAGAATTCCGTGTTGTACCACTGAAATTTCCGGTAATTCAGCTTCGAACGCAGCGTAATATGATTCCCCGCGTTTTCGGGGATGTGCATCCGGAAGTGCACGGTGTCCGCTGCGCCCGGCGGAATCAGGTGCACATACACCGTCGCGCGCGTCGCCCACGCATTCCTCTTATTGATCGGATTTCCGTGGGCATCAATTTGCAACGATTTGTAGAAGTGCGCTCCAGGTTCAACTGGCCCCTTGCCGTTGTCTTCCACTTTCCCGCTCCAGAAAATGGTCTGCCCTTTCTCGTCGACCGCCTGCAACTCCAGCCAAACGTCAAAGGCATCCACTGTTCCACCCGGGAAGAAATGCCCCACCTTGCGCGTCCGCACCACCACATCCACCAGCACATCATCTCCACGCCGCACCGTCGGATTCACGCGATCCAGTGGTGCGGTAATCGGCCGGGCTTCACCTGCTGGACCCGTCGGCAGTGCCGTCTCCGCCTCTTCTCCGACCGCAAACGTCGTCGAAAGCTCTTGCTTGCCCATCCCGGTCTTTCCTTCTTCCTCTTTCTTCCCGGCGGGCGAAATTGCAAAAATGTCGACGGTCACTTGCTTGTCCTGCAAAAACTGTTTCGCCGTCTCCAGTTGTGCCTCATCTTCATTCGCAAACGGCACCGCCGTGTTCGCGCCTGGAAATCGATGCGAATGCACATAGCCGTTGGTATTCCCGTCGTCATTCGAGCGCACCAACGGCATGTGGCAATCCGAGCAGACCATCGGCGTCGCCGGATAATAGAACGACCGCGCACCCTGCCCCGAAACACCACTCGCTTGCCAGTTGTCGTATTCGTTGAACCCGCGTACCCAGCGGTAATGGTTTACTGGCACATCCAGATGCACCTTGTGGCAGCCCGAGCAGAACTCGGGCACCTGGTTGCGCATAAACGGCTTCAAGAACACCCGCCGATGCGGTTCTGGATTCAATCGCACCATGAAATCGTGCAATCCCCGGATCACCGGATTCTCGCTAGCCGCCAGCGCATGCAGTTTCGGATACTCCAGGACGAAATCGCCCTGTCCCATCGTGCTTTTCACTTTCACGATGCTGTGGCACATCATGCAACTTAAGCCCGCCCGCGCTTCCGGCCGGTTCACCGTCTCTTTAATCGGCTTATCCATCAGCCCGCTGAACAGCAGCGCTGGGTCGTGGCAGCCCGCACACAACTTCGATGGCTTTACCCCCGCCACGTCCTGCATGTACTCAATGCTTTTCCGGTACCACTGGTTGTTGAAAGAAGAAAAATGATGTGCCGAGCTTTCCCACTGTTTGTAAATGTCCGCATGGCAGCGCTCGCACGCTTTCGATTGCAGGAAATATTCCGCCGGAATGTATTTGCCGTCCGTGGTCTGCGCCGAACTCGGGAAGAACTTACCCTTTGGTCCGTCGCCCTCACCATCCATCGTCGCCGGGGCAATCGGCGGATTCGTCACGCGATACGCGTTGTTCCACGCCACAGTGCGCACCCACCACGCTCCGCCTGCAATGGCTGCGGCGCCGGCGACAACCGCTGCATACCGAAATCCTCGCTGTAGTGCGTTCGCTCCCCACCAACCGCGCTCCTTCACCCTCGCACACGCCAGCAGCACCGCTCCTACGCTGCACAGCGCTATATGCGCATACAACCAGCCTTTTAACCGGTGCGGCGTCCCCAGATAAATCAGCGCCACTCCCAGCACCGCGCCCGGTGCCAGCACCACCCAGCCAAGCCGTGCCAGCCACTCTTCCTGGCTCAATCCGCGAAACAGAAACACCAACAGCCCCAAGGTCAACAACACACCCACACCCACGTGCAACAGCACCGTCACGGCATACGAAATCGTTGCGGTTGGGAAGGCGTACAGGTAAATGGCCGTAAGCGCGAGAACTAAAACGCTCAGGGAGCGCCAGCGTTTCATTCCTTATCCCCCGGTTTTGTCCCCACTCGCGCTATCCTTCGCTCAATGAAAAATGCGGCCGGGGGGTCGAGGCCCGGCCGCTAATTTGTTGGGGTGCTTCCTGAGTCGCCGAAGGACTTTGAGAAGCATTGCTAAGTTGACCCCTTTATAAGTTCTCCGCGAATCGATTACAATAGTGTGAAACTATTATCCCCTTGATTCTTCGCTAACTCCCTTGCTTTCTGTGACCTGGAAGGCTTTCCCCGTGCCCAGATTCCGGTACTCCTCGCTCCGTCCGCTGGGCCAATCGATCACCACCCGCTCAACCTTTTCGGCCTTGCCTATCCCAAACGTCACTGGCAATTCGGATTGAGACAGGTAGCTCGATCCGCTGCGTACTACTCTCGTCTCCTGTTGTCCTCCCAGGAAAATCCGCACCGTCGCGCCAATTCCATCGCGATTCGATTGCGTTCCTACCAGCTTGAACCGTACGCTGCGGTTCCCATTTCCCACATCATTCCGATACAAATACGCGCCGCCGTTGTTCGTTGTCAGCAGCACATCCAAATCTCCGTCGCGATCAAAGTCGCCCACGGCCAACCCGCGTCCCACCTTCGGCGTATCAAACCCTCCGCCCACCTCTTCAGCTATATCTTGGAATTTTCCTCCGCCCGTATTGTGAAACAGTTGCGGCGGCTGCGCGTATCCAACATTTCCACGGATATGCCGCACCGTCTCGTCAATGTGTCCGTTCGCGATCGCGATATCCTGCAGGCCGTCCAGGTCCACATCAAAAAATACGCAGCCGAAGCCCAATGTATTGCGCGATGCTGCTCCCAAGCCCGTCTGCATCGCCACATCGTCGTAACCTTTGCCCTGATACCGGTAGAGCCCAATCATCTCGTTGTCGAAATTCGTGATCACGATCCCGGGCTTCCCCGAATTTTCGAAATCCGCCACGTCCACACCCATCCCTGCCCGCGCTTTTCCATCGCTACTGAAGGCCAGCCCCGCTTCTACGGCAATGTCCTTGAATTTTCCATTGTGCAGGTTGCGATACAGCTTATTCGGCTGCGTATCGTTGGCCACCAGCAAATCAGGCCAGCCATCCTGGTCGTAATCCAGCATGGCTACACCAAGTGACTTGGAACTGCTATCGAAAATCCCGCTGCTGGCCGTTACATCTTCGAATGTCCCATTCCCTCGATTGTGGTAGAGCCAACACGTGTCTCCACGATAGGCCTCGGGAGTGCAGTACGATTTGTTTTTCCCGTCCAGGCTGCAAAACACATCGTGTTCCGCCGACCACCGCACATAATTGCACACAAACAAATCCAGAAAGCCATCGCGGTCGTAATCGAACCACACCGCGGAAGTACTCAGCCCGGTCTTTCCCTCCAGGCCGCTCGGCTTGGTTACATCTATAAAGGTCCCTTTGCCGGTATTCCGGAACAGATGGCTTTGTCCCACGCAGGTGATGAAAAGATCCGGGAAGCCGTCATTGTTGTAATCGCCGACGGCCACGCCCATCCCATACATTTCCACATCTAACCCTGCCGCCTTGGTCACGTCGGTGAAGGTTCCGTTCCGATTGTTGTGATACAGCTTCAGTGTGGTTCGCTGGCGCTTGTGTCCCGGCCAGTCCATCGAGTTCACTAGCAGAATGTCCTGCCAACCGTCCGCGTCGTAATCCAGAAACGCGCAGCCGGATCCCAGTGTCTCCGGCAACAGTTTCCCCCCGTATGCACCACTATTGTGTTGAAAGTGAATGCCTGCTGAGCCGGTCACATCGACAAATCGGAATCCGGGACCTGCGGCTGGCAGTGATCCCGGTGTCGCTCCTGCGATCAATCCTGCTGCTACTCCATTCCAGATAAACTCGCGTCGCTTCACGGAAGATTGACCAGCCCGTTGCGTATCGCGTACACCACCAGCTCCGCGGTCTTGTGGATTCCCAGCGCGTCCATGATGTTGGCCCGGTGCACCGATACCGTATTCACGCTCAATTTCAACTCGTTCGCGATCTCCTTGTTCGATTTGCCCGCGACAATGTGCTGCAGAATTTCCAGCTCTCGCTGCGTTAAGCCCGTATCCCGCTCACCTTTGAGTGTGCCTCCACGGCTGATCTGCGAATCCAGCACCGTCTTTCCGTCCGCCACGTTCTTGATCGCGCTCACTAGATCTAAATCCATCGCGTTCTTCAGCACATATCCTTTCGCGCCCGCTTCCAGCGCTTGCCGGACCAACGTGTCTTCCGAATGCATGCTCAACATCAGAATCGCCGTATCCGGCCGTTTCGCCAAAATCCGCCGGGACGCTTCGATCCCGTTAATTTGCGGCAGCGCGCAATCCATCACAATCACATTTGGCCGCAACTTTTCCGCGCATTCCACCGCCTCCAGCCCATCGCTGGCCTCGCCCACCACCTCAAATGTCGGCTCATCCTCCAGCATGCGCCGGAATCCACGGCGGACCAATGCGTGATCGTCCACCAGCAACACCTTCACCTTATTCCCCATGCAATTCCACCTTTGCCCGCGGAATCCTCAGTTTCACTAGCGTTCCCGTTCCATTCGTCGAACCCGCCGCGGCTCCCAACGCCGACACCGTCAGCGCTCCACCCAAAATCTCCGCCCGCTCACGCATCGCCACTAATCCAATTCCGGTTTGCCCTTCCGTTGGCGACAGGCCTTTCCCGTGATCCTCCACCTCCAGTTCCAGTTGTTCCGGCGCGAATCGCAAGCGAATCCATGCCTCCTTCGCGCCCGAGTGCCGGCTCACATTATTCAGCGCTTCCTGCAGCACGCGATAAATCTGCACTCCCGCATTTGTTCCTATCGCAAAAGCCTCCCCGGTTTTTTCATAGTGCAGCGCCAACCCGCTTTGCCGCTCTATCGTTGGGATATACCAATCCAACGTGCTTTCCAGTCCTGCTTCATCCAGCAACACCGGGTGCAGCGCTTGCGACAAGCTCCGAATGTTATTCAGCGTGCTCTGCGCAATCTCCTGCACTTCCTGCAGATCCCCGTGTATCGGTGAATCCGGCGGTATCTGCTTATCCGTTCGACGCAGCATCGAACCAATCGCCGTCAACACCTGCCCAAATTCATCATGCAATTCCCGTGAAATATGCCGGAGCGTCGACTCCTGCGTGGCAATCAACTTTTGCGCCAGATCGCTGCGCTGCGTGGAAAGCTCCTCCACCTTCGCAAACAACCTCCGGTTGTTCTGAATCAAGTACAAGCTGGTGATCGCGATGGTCAGCAGAATCGCCGCCAAGAAAAAATACAGCTGTCGTTGCACACGCCCATAAATCTCGGCGATTCGTTGTGCAGCCTGCTCTTCCGCTTCGTTGTTCTGGACTAGCAACCGCGAAACTGCCGAACTCAACGCCGCCTGCCTCGGCTGCAACGTATCCCGAACCTGTTCCCGCGCCGCGTTGGCGTCGTACTGCGCCAAAGTGAACATACGGTCGCTGGCATCCCAGAACTGGTTCATCGCCTGCATCATAAAGCGCCGCTGTTCGCTCGTCGGCGCGGCTTCGGAAAGTGGCTCTTCCCGCCTCAGTGCGTCATCCAAGTCCGTGTGAATGCGGTCAAATTGCGCGCTCCACGCAATCAACGGATACGGCTCGCTGGCATCCAGCATGTCCCGCATCGCCATCCCGACCGAATTCAAATCGTTTTGGATGCGCAAAAGTTGCAAAGAGTCCCGGCGATTGCGGTCCACCAACTCACTCTGCAATTTCCGCAAACCGGCAAATTGCACGGTGATATAACCCGCGTACACCAGCACCGCCAGAATCGTCACCACCAGCCCGAGATACAATCCTCGCGCCGGACCTGGTTTTCCACCCGCCTTCTTCTCCACGCTGCAAGGATATACCGCCACGCCAACCCCCACCAACTCCGCCATGCACCACTCGTCGCTGTTATACTGGCGTTCGAAGCACGTCGCATCAGCGAATCCTTCTGTGATGGTGTGATCCTGAAGGCCACGTTTTCTGTGGCACGAAGGATCTCAACCGATCGTTCAGCACCATACTCGAATTGCGTGAGTGCAAAACTGTCAAACGAACAAATGCAGACCCTAGACGTCGGCCTCATCGGTTTCGGCCTTGGTGGCCGCTGCTTCCATGCTCCCGTGATCAACGCCGTCCCCGGCCTGCGCCTCGCCGCCATCCTCCAACGTTCTGGCGATTCTGCTGCCCACCTATACCCAAACGCGCACGTCGTGCGCAGTCTCGAGGAACTCCTCGCCATTGATTCCATCCGCCTCGTCGCCCTTTCCACTCCCAATCAAACCCATTTTCCGCTGGCGCAGCGTTGCCTCGAAGCCGGCCGCCACGTCGTCGTCGACAAACCGTTCACCACCACGGTCGCCGAAGCTATCTCGCTTCTGAATCTAGCGAAACAAGAAAATCTCGTCCTCTCCGTCTACCACAATCGACGCTTCGACGCCGACTTCCAAGCCCTGCGCCAAACCATCGCCGAGGGTGCTCTCGGCCGCATCATTCGCTTCGAATCCACCTACGATCGTTTCCGCCCAACTCCCAAGCCCGGTGCCTGGCGCGAGCAACCCGGCCCCGGCAGCGGCATTCCCTTTGACCTTGCGCCGCACCTGCTAGACCAAGCCATGACCCTCCTCGGCACGCCACAATCCATTGCCGCCGACGTTCGCACCGAGCGCCACAACATTTCCACCGACGACGCCTTCGACATTTTCCTGTATTACCCGCAAGGCACCCGCGCCCTTCTTCGCGCCACCATGATGTCCGCCAACCCACGCCCTCGCCTCGTGATCCTTGGCGAGAAGGGAAGTTACCTCAAACGCGAATTCGATCCACTCGAGCCGAATCTTCGCGACGGCAAAATTCCTACCGGCCCCTCCTGGGTAGTAGAAAAAGAAGAAAATTTCGGCGAGCTCACTCTTGTTGAAAACGGCGTAACCACCACCCGCAAAATTCCCTCCACCGGCGATTGGCGTGAGTTCTACGCTAACGTCCGCGACGCCATTCTTGGCGCCGCCCCCCTGCTCATCACGCCCCAGCAAGCTCTCAACGTCATGATCGCCCTAGAACTCACCCTCGAGAGCAGCGCCAAGCGCTGCGCCATCCCATGGCGCCAAATCGCAATCTAGCCTCCTGGAGTGCGGGAGCCCAGTTCCCGCCGGTACACCCTTCGATCCCGGTCTCTCAACGCTCAGCGGCAGCCGGGCTGCCGCCGTCTCCCCATCCTTCGCCCGCCCAAATTCGTATCCACCCATCGTATAATTTCATCGAACAACAAGGAGACGCGCCCTCTCATGCACATTGAACTTGCGCCGTCCATTCTTTCCGCCAACTTCGCGGAACTCGCTTCCGACGCTCGCAAAGCCATCGACGGCGGTGGCACCGTCCTTCACCTCGACGTCATGGACGGCCACTTCGTCCCCAACCTCACCATCGGCCCTCCCGTCGTCGCCTCTCTCCGCAAGGAATTCAATGTCCCCTTCGACTGCCATCTTATGATCGAGCATCCGGACTACTTCATCCCCGAATTTGCCGAAGCCGGAGCGAATTGGATTTCCGTCCACCAGGAAGCTTGTGTCCATCTCGACCGCACCCTCCACCTCATCGCCGCGCACGGTTGCAAGCCCGGCGTCGTGCTCAATCCCTCCACTCCCGTCGAAATGCTGACCGAAGTCCTCGATCTCGTCCATCACGTCCTGGTCATGAGCGTGAATCCCGGTTTTGGCGGCCAAAAGTTCATCCCCAATTCCCTGAACAAAATTGCCGCGCTCGCCCGCATGCGCGCCGAACGCAAACTCGATTTCCGAATTGAAGTGGATGGCGGGGTGGATCTAGAGACCGTCTCCGATGTCGTCAAAGCCGGCGCCGAACTCCTCGTGGCTGGCAGCGCCATCTTCAGTCAAGGCGACATCCGCGCCAACGCTTCCAAACTCCTCGAAGCCGCCCGAGCTGCCGTCCTCACCCGCGCTTAATTGCCGCTCTGATCTTGAGTTTCTCTTTTCTTCGTAGGGGTGCCGCAAGCTGCGCCCCATCTCGGCACGATCACTGCATCCTGCCGCCGCCTGTGTAGCGGCGGGTCTTCAGACCCGCGTTTTTCTCTTCGCCTTTGTAGGGCTCGCCTTCTGAGGCGGGCCGTGGGTTTTCCTCTGCGTCTTGTCTACGTCCCAACAAAACGCGCGCCTGTCATCCTGAGCGAAGCGCCTTTTGCGCAGCGAAGGATCTCAACCGCTCTATACCACCACTGTTTGTTTGGAGAACCCACCCCATGCCCACCGCACTACCTACGCGCATCCCTACGCCGTAACCTTCTTCCGCAACCCAGCCGCCAATGCCCTCACCTGTGCACGCGTCTCTTCCAACGTTCCCGTACAGTCAACCGTCGCCGTGGCATGCTTCAACTTCTCTTCCACCGGCATCTGCGCCGCCATGCGCCTCTTCGCTTCCACCTCGCTCATCCCTCGCGCCCGCAATCGCTCCATCTGCTGCTCCGGCCGGCAAAACGCCACCACTAATCCATCCAACTTGTGCGCAATTCCTGCCTCCACCAGCAGCGCCGCCTCCACAAACCCGGCATCCCTCACGCCGCTCCGTTGCCACTCCTCGAATTGCCGAAAAACTATTTCTTCCACTCGCGGATGAATTATCTTGTTCAGCTTTGCCAACTTCGCGGGATCCGCAAACACCAGTGCGCCCAACTTCGCACGGTCTATTTTCCCCGACGCGTCTGCCAAATTCTCGCCAAACTCCCGCAACACTTCGTCATGCGCCGCCTGTCCCGGCTCCAACAGCTTGTGCGCCACCGCGTCTGCTTCCAGCACAGGAAATCCCATCTCGCGCAGCATCGCTGCCACTGCGCTCTTCCCGCTGGCAATCCCGCCGGTCAGCCCCATTTTCAGCATCTTAGTTGTTTCACTAAGGAAAACTTCGCGACTACCCCGCTACCACCGAGCTCTTCCCCCGACGCAACTTCGCCGCCTTCACCGTATTGCTCATCAACATCGTGATCGTCATCGGGCCCACTCCCCCCGGCACCGGTGAAATCGCTCCCGCCGTGAACACCGCATCCGGATGCACATCGCCGATCAACACATTCCCCTTTGCGCGAAATTTTTCCAGTCGCGCCGGAAAATTCTTCAGCAGTTTCTCCGCCTCTCCCGCGTCCGTCACCTTATTCGTTCCCACGTCAATCACCACTGCGCCTGGCTTGATCCAATCTGCCTGCACATATCCGGCTTTTCCCATCGCTGCCACGACAATATCCCCGCGCCGCACCACCTCGGCTAGTTCCTTTGTCTTCGAATGACAGATCGTCACCGTCGCATTCGCATGCATCAGCAACAACGCCATCGGCTTTCCCACAATGTCGCTGCGTCCCAGCACCACTGCGTTTGCGCCCTCCATCGGAATCTTGTATCGCCGCAGCATTTCCATGCAACCCGCCGGTGTGCACGCCACCAGTCCCGGCCGGTTGCTCACTAATCTCCCCAGGCTCACCGGGTGAAACCCGTCCACGTCCTTGGCCGGATCCACTGCCTCCAGCACCCGCTTCGAATCCACCTGGCCCGGCAGCGGCAGCTGCACCAGAATCCCATCCACACTATCATCCGCGTTCAAATCTCGAATCAGCTGCAGCAGGTACTCCGTCGAGACATTCGCCAACGGCTTGTGCAGCCAACTGGCCATGCCCAACTGCTCGCACGCCGCGATCTTGCTCTTCACATAGAGCTGCGATGCTGGATTTTCTCCCACCAACACGGCCGCCAGTCCTGGGCGGATTCCGTGCGCGGCAAGCTTGGTAATCTCATGCTTCAGCTCGCCAAAAATGTCATCGCGAATTATCGTTCCATCTAAACTTTGTGCGGACATGCTGAGAGAATAGCACACGCCAGCCGCCTCTCGGCCTCATCCGACTTAGCCCCGCACTTCCCGCGCAATGCGCACTATCGCCGCCAGGCTCCTCTCCACATCCTCATCCGTAGTGGCCCACGAAGACACGCTGACACGCATCGCCGTTTTGCCCTTCCACTCGGTTCCCCCACACCAACACGTTCCGTCTTCCTGCACCCGGCGGATCACCTCGCGCGTCTTTTCTGCGGAACCAAACGACACCAAAACCTGATTAATCACCACGTCATTCAATATCTCGTATCCCGCTGCGCGCAGGCCCTCCGCAATTCGTTGGGCGTAGCCGCAGGTGCGTTCGATAAGTTCCGCCAGCCCCTGCCTTCCCAACGATTTCAGTCCAGCCCACAATTCCACCGCCCGCGCCCTCCGGGAAGCCTCGGGGACGTGACTCGCCGGCTCGCGTTCGGAACCAACTTGAAGATACGCGGCACTGGCGGTCATCGCCGCCCGCAGAGCGCCGCCGTCGCGCACCACGGTAATGCCGCAGTCATAGTTCACGTTCGGCCATTTGTGCGCGTCGGTGGCCCACGAATCCGCCTGTTCGAATCCTGATACCAAGTGCCGGTACTTCGGCGAAGCCGCAGCCCACAGCCCGAACGCTCCGTCGACATGCACCCACGCTTCGTTCTCGTGAGCCCAATGGCAAAGTTCCCTGGCAGGATCGAATGCGCCGGTATTCACATTGCCCGCCTGAATGCAAACTAGTGCACTTTTCTTCAGCCTCGGAAGGTGGTCTGCCCGCATTCGCCCCTGATTATCTGTGGGAATGCGCGTCACTCTGTTCTTTCCAAATCCGCCGAGGCTCAAGGCCTTCAGAACCGACGCGTGCACCTCCTCGCCAACGATTACTTCAATGGGCGGCGCCCCAAACATACCGTCATCCTCGACGTTCCATCCTTCGCGTGCCAACAGCGCGTGCCTGGCAGCACAGAGTGCCGTGAAATTGGCCATGGTTGCGCCGGTCACGATGCTGCCCTCGCATCTCTCAGGCAGGCCAAAAATTCCGCAAATCCAGCGCAGCACAACTTCTTCAATCTCGGCCACCACGGGCGACATCACCCGCAATGCGGGATTCTGGTCCCAGGTGTTGACCAACCGGCTCGCCGCCAAGGCCGCCGGCAACGTTCCCCCAATCACAAATCCGAAATAGCGGCCACCCGTTGTTGCCACTGTCGCGGGCGACCCAACCTCATCCAGCAGGCGAATGATGGTCGTTGCTTCGCAAGGCAGTTCCGGAAATGGTTCTCGAAACTGAGCCAACGCGGCCAGCGCCGCTTCACTCGGATAAACTCGCCTTTGCTTCACGCCTTGCAGGTAGATGCGCGACCGTTCCTCGGCCGTCTCCAGCGCCTCCCCGAGGAAATGGCGGCTGCTCGTTTTCGTTTGCGTCATGATGTGCTCCTGCAGGGGCAAACCCGCATCTCTCCCCACCTGGCTTGCCTGGCTAGGCGTCAGGTCTAGACAATACGAGTTCGCTCGCACCTGCGAAACAGCCGCATTGTCTGCTGCCAATATGGGCTGGCTTTGCTGGCCATGCGTTGTCATTGGTGGTTTACTTCTGCTCCAGGAAGAATCGCCTATAATGCGGGGATGCCAATGACTCGTTACGCCCTGCAATTTCTTGTTTTGCTAGGTCTTGCTGTGTTTCCTCTTGAGGCGCAAAATTCGCCTGCTCCCTCCCAAACGCAACTGCCCAACGCCAAGCTGCTGGGTCAAGTTCCCGGTGAGCCTCGCCGCATCAACAATTTCCCCACGGCAGCCGCCGTTTCTCCCGATGCCCACTACGCCGTGTTCCTCCACAGCGGCTACGGCGCGTACACTTCCGATCGCAAACAGTCGCTTACCGTTCTCAACCTTGAAACCAACTCCCTTCGGGATTTTCCGGATGCTCGTCTCGGCCACAATTCCAAGCAAACTTATTTCCTGGGCTTGGCCTTCAGCGTCGACGGCAAACACCTCTACGCCTCCATGGCCTCACTCACTGATCCCCTTGGGAAAGAGCAGGGAAGTACCGGCAATGGCATCGCCGTTTACTCTTTTGATGACGGCGAAATCCGTCCCGAACGCTTTCTGCCCATCGCGCCGCGCACGAGTATCCCTCACGGCAAAGTGCGTCGCGACGAATTCAAAGACGTCACCTATCCCGCGGGTTTAAGCGCTGGCATCAGCGACGGCGTCGAGCGCCTTCTCATCGCCTCCAACAGTTCCGACGAGGCCATCTTGATGGATACCTCGGATGGTAAGATCGTTCACCGCTTCGACCTCTCAGCCTTTCATCGCATCCCCGCCTCCTTGCCCTATACCACCGTCATCACCTCCGATGGCAAGCGCGGCTTCGTTTCCCTTTGGAATGCTTCCTCGGTCGCTGAGCTCAATCTCCAGAACGGAACCGTTCGCCGCTTTATCCCATTGCACAAGCCCGCCACGCCCCTTGAAGGCGGCTCTCATCCCACCGCCTTGCTTCTTTCCCGCGACAATTCGCGCCTCTTCGTAGCGCTCACGAATCGTGACGAAATTGATGTTCTCGACACCAGCAACGCCAAATCTCTCTACGCCTTTTCCACCAAGCTGCCTAACCAGACCTTCGGCGGCAGCGATCCCGAGTCCCTCGCCTTGTCTGCCGATGAAAACACGCTCTTCTCTGCCAACTCCATTTCTGACTCTGTGGCCGTTTTTGATCTGTCGAGTCCGCGCTCCGGCGAACCGCTGCGCGCCATTGGTTTCATCCCCACGGACTGGTATCCCACGGTAGTAGCGGCAACCGGCACCGACCTGCTCATCGCCAGCGCCAAAGGTCGCGGCTCCGGACCCAACCCGGTTCCCATCGGTACCCGCGCCGGCCATGCCGATTATCCCTACAACCCCGCCATGACCAACGGCTCACTCGCGCGCATTCCGCTCAGTTCGCTCAAGGACCATCTCGCCGCTTGGACCGATCTCACCGTCAAAACCAATGCCGCGCAAGGCAACACCGATCGTATTCCCTTTGCCACTGGCGAAAATAAAATCCGTCATGTGATTTACATCATCAAGGAGAATCGCACCTACGATCAGGTCTTCGGCGATCTTTCCGAAGCGAATGGTGATCCCCACCTCGTCATGTATGGGGAAGACATCACCCCCAATCAGCACAAACTCGCTCGCCAGTTCGGCATTCTCGATAATTTCTACGACAGCGGTGACGTCTCCGGCGACGGCCACATCTGGTCCACCTCCGCGTCCATCTCCGATTACGTCGAGAAAACTTGGGTCATCGGCTATCGCGGCAATGAGCACACCTACGATTCCGAAGGCGAATTTCTCGCCGGTAACGCGGCAGAGGACGATCTACCTTATGCCGGCGAGCCCACCGGCGGCTTTCTCTGGCAGAATTTTGCCAAGCACAGCATCTCCTATCGCCATTACGGCGAGTTCGTTCTTTCCACTTGGTGCGCCACCCTGATGAAGCCCAAGCTCCCGACGAGCGGTCCGCCGCCCGTTCCCGGTGTCAGCTGCACCCGCGCGGTCATCAAGCAAGGCGAGCCCCTGGACAAAAACGTTGGCGATCCTCGTGGCGGCCCCAGCCCTTATCCTTGGGACATTCCCGTGCTTGCCAAGAACACCGCCTCGCAAGTCGAACTCCGTGGCCATTTCGATCCGCTGTTTCCGGATTTCGCCACCTTGTATCCCGATCAGCTCCGCGCCGATGAATTCTTGAACGAGTTCAACGCTTTCGTCGCTGCGCGCAATTCCGGCAACGACACTTTTCCCCAATTCATCCTCCTGCGTTTGCCCAACGATCACACCGCCGGAGGCGCGAAAGGCCGTCCGCGCCCCACCGCTTCCGTTGCCGACAATGATCTAGCCGTAGGCCGGGTCGTCGACGCCGTCTCCCACAGCCCTTACTGGGATGACACCGCGATCCTGATCCTCGAAGACGATGCCCAGGACGGTCCCGACCACGTCGATTCCCACCGCAGCATCGCTCTGGTCATCAGCAAATACGCTCCTCTGCCCCAACCCAAGCCCTTCGTCGATCACACCTTCTACACCACCATTAACATGATCCGCACTCTCGAAGCCCTGCTCGGCGCTCCGCCAATGAACGCCAATGACTCGCGCGCTGCGGTCATGCCGCTCTTCAGCGGTCCCGGCACGCAGTCCCCGTTTACCGCCGATTATCGCAATCGCGACAACGGCCTCCTCTACCAAACCAATACCAACGAATGGAAAGCGGCAAAGAATCTCGACTTCAGCCACGCCGACGCCGCCGACAACGTCGTCCTCAACAAATTCCTCTGGCAAGACCGCATGGGCGCCACGCCAGAACCACAACCCCAGCACAACGTCTTTCCCTCGTCTCGCTAAGACTCACGCACCGCGCGGCCTTTCTTCGTAGGGGCGCAGCACCGTTTACCCTGAGCCTCGAAGGGCTGCGCCCCATGTGCGCAACATCCCTGTCCTGAAGTGCGCCGTTCCCGGTGCCCCACAGGCCGCTTTTTCATGTGGGGTTTAATCGACAAATTAGGCCTTTCATTGTCCTAAATGAATAAACAGCGATGTGTCATCCTGAGCGCAGCGAAGGATCTCAACCTCAAAATATATCTCGACCTTAACCAACAGAGCAGCCCCTACCCTTTATGCATTCTTACTGCACTTCGAACGCCCTCGACCGCAACGTTGTTTTTTCCCCCGCGCCATTCTCCGCCTGCACTTCCATCACATATTCCCCCGGCGCCAATCCTGCAATGGTTATTTCCGCCGCAATCGGCATTACGTGATTCGCGCCGCGGCTCCTTGCCTCCACGGTTTGCCAGCCTGTATCCATCTTCACGTTCGTACTTCTCGCCTCTCGTACTCGCAAACGAAAACTCGCTTTGTTTGCGGCTGTTCCGTAGATTTCGAAATACGCCACCAACCGCTGCCTTGACTCGAACCGCACGTCCCCTGCGGGATCGAACTCCAGCCCGCTGCTGACCAGCGGCACAAATTTGGGTGCTCCCTCGGCGGCCTGCGCTCCCTCCAGTACAGCGTGAAAGCGTTTGCACAGCAGAACATCCCCCAGCCCCAAATGCCCGGGATGAACCCCATCCACCACTAAGTTCAGTTCCTTTTTCCCGAATCTCTCTCCATCCGTTACCACGATTTCCAGCTTGTAAGCCCCTGCACCCAGTTCCATCTGGGTTTCATAACGGCTGGGGATCGCAGCGGCCTCCCACTTGGCTAAGAAGGCGCGATCGGGCGGCAACGGCCCGCGATAAAAATTCCACGGCACCGTACTGGTCATATCGCTGAAGCGCACCACAATATTTCCATTCCTGTCGCGAACCACGCCCAGCACCGCCACCGTCGCGTACAAATTCACCTTCTGCCATTTCCGTTTCAACGCACTCGGCGGGAACTCCACCGCCACATCCACTCGGCTCTTTTCTGCATCTCCCAAAAGCCAGCCCGCTTGTGCCGCAACGGGAATATCTCCTTCTCCGTCGGAATTGGCGAACTCCTCCATGCGCTGTCCCAGTTTCGTTCCACCCAGGGGATCCGTCAGCGGATGCTTCGTATTACAGTACTCATCGCGCGCATACACGGTCGCGTGCCGCCGTTTCACTTGCACCTGAATCCGGTGACACGACCCACCCGACGACAGTGCCGGTGTATACGAGACCAGGTAAGTTGCAATGGGCGAAAGGGTCGGCCCGCCCTCCTGTGGCCAAAGATCCGCGCTGGCCCATACTCCACGCGGTGTATACGAATTCTCTATATGGTGGGAAAAATTGTCCTGCACATCCCGCACCCGCGGTAGCTCCAGCGCCACATGGTCGACATGCTGTGCAACTCCGTCTTCCATTACCCGAAAATCCCGGGTCGCTAAACTGGTGATCTCTTCGTCTAATTCTTCGCGGCGGTTCCCGTTCCAACCTCGATGCGTTCGATCCAGCACCACCACCGGCACCATCACCTCTGATGCCTCCACTCGAATCGCAAACGGGCTTTCCGCCTGCGCGCCCGCGGTCCCACCGCAGGCCCCGTAAACGAATACGCCCCAACATAGGGCTACCCATGTTCCCCAGCTCCGGTACCCCATCCGCCCTCTCCGACAAGAGGATCGCGGCCCTGGCCGCGCAATTTGGGCCCGAACGGTAGATGTCCCTCACCCGCCATGTGTTTCGCTCTTAGCGCCAGAAAAGACAAAAACGCCCGGGCTCCCTCACCCAGCGTTCGGAGGTCGAAGCTTCAGAGTTTGAGAACCCGAGCTTTTCGTCAAGGCACGGCTTTCAGCCGTGCCGTAACCAGTGCTGAATCACTCCGGCTTCAGCCGCGGAGGGCTTATTTGTCAGTTCGGCCGCTCCCCCGCGAAATTACGCGATTCCCAACTCCGCGTTCAGGAATCCCACGATATGTTTCCAAAGCAAGTAGTACAGAACCGCTCCGACGACCAAGTTGACCGGCAGTGCCATCAATACCACGCGTGGGATTTCAAAACTCAAAACCCGCGTCAACAAATAACCCAAAGGCGCAATCAGGAGCACCAGGATTGCTCCAAACAGCCCTAGCGAAATCTTCCTCCGTTGCCGTAATTTCAGGTACAACACATTCCACAGCCCCCATAGGTTCGGCACCATTGCCATTGGGAACACAATCATGCGTTCGATCGGCACCGGGATGTTCACCACGTATCGCCAGATCGTGTAGCCCGACATCGCCACCAGCAGAAACACCGTCGGTGTCGCGATCCCCGCCAAATACGCCCGCAAATACGGATGCTTGTTCATTATTCCTCCTTCACAGGTGATACAGCAGCGCCGGAATCGCCCCCGGAAATAGCAGCGTCAGCGCGCTGGCCGCCGCCAGCAGCGCCCAATCCCACCACGGCACGCGCATCTCCCGCTGGCTCAGCCGTTCCTGCATCTCCAGCCAAAGGTCTCGCCGCAATTCTTCGTTCTGCGGCGGATACGCCTCCTTCAACAGACTCTTGATCTTTTCCAACTCCTGCTCGCTCATGCCTGCACTCCCACTTTCGTCAATTCCTTCCGCAATACTCTCACTCCGCGAAACACCCGCAGCTTCGCCGCCGCCGTCGAAATCCCCAGCGCCTTCCCCACTTCCTCGTACGGCTCTTCTTCCACCAGCGCCAGCAGCACCGCTGCCCGTACCTGGGGCGATAACTGGCCCATCGCCGCAAAAATCAGCCGCCGCAATTCGTTCTGTTCCGCCGCCACGGGCGTTCTCCGCGCCGGCAACTCTTCCGGCAACTCCACTTCCGGCCGCGCCCGCCGCAGATAGTCCAGCGCCGCATTCGTTGCTATCCGCCGCATCCACCCGCAAAAATTCCCCTTCTTCGCGTCAAAACGTGCCCGCGCCAGGTGCATTTTCCAAAACGTTTCCACGGTCAACTCCTCCGCCACCGCCGCATTCCTCACAATCCTCACGATCCACCGGAACACCATTCCCTGATGCTGCCGGAACAGGCTTTCGAACGCCTCCGCATCCCCCGCCGCAAATCGTTCCAGCACCTCCACTAGTACACCCTCCACTTACCCTTACTCCCCCCACTCGCCAAACGTTACATCCTTTCCTCACCCACTTAGGCCTAGTCGTCAATGGTTGCTGCAAACAAACCCAATCCACGGTCATGCTTCAGGTTTTGTAGCGGCTGCGTTCCGAGGCGGCCCGAATTGCATTTGCCTCCAACAATGCGTTGCCCAAAACAAAAAAACGCCCGGGCTCGTCACCCGGGCGTCTCCTGAAACTGAAAACTGTCGACTGGCAGCTGTAGGCTACAAACTCACGGCCCCCAACTCCCAACCGCCTCTAATAAATATCGTACATCACGGTGCTGTAAACACGTAACTTACGAAAAAGAAAAACCAACAAAATGGCACAAACTGCAAAATGGCCACGCGGTAGACCATCTTTAGGCCACGAGCCATGAGCGGAAGTATTCGGATTTGGCCCGCGTTTATTTTGATTTTTTTCGGCGCTATGGCCTGACGGTCCCACGGTTAGAAGCAGGAAAAAAGATTGCTGCCCCAATTGTTTAGACCAAGATTGGGCGAATGTGATGGTTGATCCACTCGAGAATTGGTCCAAAACGGAACTTCCCTGTCGAGATAGATTGCACCATGAATTCGTATGCCGCCAGCGGTTGCACCTCGAGGTCATATCCGTTGACCAGCAGAAAGGTGTGCGCCGCCGCAAAAGCCACGCGCTTGTTACCATCGAGAAACGCGTGGTTGTTGGCGAGCGATTCCATCAGCGCGGCGGCTTCTTCGGCGATAGTGTTGTAGTATCCGATTTGCGGGCGGAAAACGGCGGATTCCAGTAGCGCTATATCCCGAATTCCCTGGAGGCCTCCATAATTTTCGATTTGCCGGCTATGGATCTGCAGAACTTCGCCCACGGTCAGGTAGACCCGTTCGGCCATTTACTCTGCCAACTTGCGATATAGCTCCCGGAATTTCTCGTTGGAGCGACGGAACGCTTCCATCACTTCCGGGCGCACTGTACGCTGAGAGGGAACTACGTTATGAATGTAATGAGCGATGGCTTTCTCTAGCAGGAATCGCTGCGATTGTCCGTTTTCTTTGGCGACCGCCACGAATTCCTTGTAGAGCTTTGCGTCGATGGCTGGACCAATCTTGATTGTTCCCCGGTTGGCCATACTGCACCCCCAACCGTGATCATAGATCCGCCTTTCAAGATCTGTCAAGATAAATCTAGATTTAACTAGAAAGTCGTTCCGGGCCTCAAGCAACTATCTATGTCCTCAGTCATATAGCGCCACACTTCATAAACATCGTACTGCCTGCAGCAGCGGCTTTCCCCGCGCCCACCACGGAACACACTGCCGCTAAACACAAAAACGCCCGGGCTCCTGACCCGGGCGTCCCCCAAACTGAAAACTGACCACTGAAAACTGTAAACTGTCGACTGTAGGCTGCCGGCTACAAACTCCCGACTCCCAACTCCCGACCGCCGCTAATAAATATCGTACTGCTCCCAATGCAGCGTCGCATCCGACTGGATAATCACATGCTTGTGCGCGTTCTGCTCGAGCTCGTCGATCAAAATCGACTCCCTCGTCTTCAGCGCCTTCGCAATTTCCGGATGCACCCGCAACGTCAGGTTCGGCCCTTCGTGTTCCGCCGCAGTCGCCATCTTCCGCGCCTCGGCCTGGATCTCGTAGCACAGTGTCGGGATCGACTTCACCATGCCCGACCCCGTGCAATACGGGCACGGCTGGCACAACACGCGTTCCAGCGCCTGTTTCGTGCGCTTGCGCGTAATGCATACCAGACCGAACTCGTTGAATGAAAGTGCCTTCGACGGCGCCTTGTCCTGCTCCAGCGCCATCTGCAACGCCGACAGCACTTTTTCCCGGTTCCGCCGCTCTTCCATATCGATGAAGTCCACCACGATAATTCCGCCGAGGTCGCGCAGCCGGATTTGCCGCACGATTTCCTTCACCGCTTCCAGGTTGGTCTTGACGATCGTGTCCTCCAGCCGCGTGGACCCTTTACCCACGAACTTGCCGGTATTCACGTCGATGGCCACTAACGCCTCGGTGTGATTGATCACGATATATCCGCCGGACTTCAGCCACACTTTGGCGCGCAATGCCTTATCGAGTTCGTGTTGGATCCCGAACTCTTCGAAGATCGGCTGTTCCTTCGTGTACAGCTTGACCTTGCTCACCAGTTTCGGCTGGAAGCGGCTGACGAACTCCACCACTTTGCCGTACTCTTCTTCGCTGTCGATCCAGATCCCGGTGAAATCATCGCTCACGTAATCGCGCAGAATCCGTTCCACCAGGTTCAGGTCGCGATGCAGCAACGCCGGAGCCTTCCGTTCCTCGTGCTTCTGCTTGATCTCGTTCCAGGTCTTGCCCAGGAACTCGATGTCCGTCCGGATTTCGTCGTCTGTAGCTCCGCCCGCTGCTGTCCGTACGATGAACCCGCCCGGGTAGCTACCGCGTGCTTCGCCCACCAATCGCCGCAACCGCGAACGATTCTCCGCGCTCGCAATCTTCCGCGAAACTCCAATGTGGTCGATCGTCGGCATGTACACCAGAAAACGTCCCGGCAACGCCACGTGGCTGGTAATCCGCGCGCCCTTCTTGCCCAGTGGCTCCTTGGCGATTTGCACCACCACGTCCTGACCGGCCTTCAACATCTCCGAAATCAGTTGCGGTCTGCGCTGCGGCGCGTGTCCTCCGTGGTGTCCGCGATGATGACCACCACTGCCTCCACCACCACGCCGGTCAAACCGTCCGCGCCCGCCGCGGTCTCCCCGGCGGTCGAACCGTCCCCGTCCTCCACGGTCCCGCCCGCCGCGATGTGGCCGCTGGAAACGGGAACGCGGATCGCTCCCGACGCGTGCGGAATCCCGGCGCACAAACTCCTCGCGCGGCGCATTCGCGTCCCGTGGGCTGCGCGTCTCTCCTGGCAGCAGCACGACATCCTCTTCCACGATTGATTCGCGCACCACCCCTTCGCCCGCCGCGGCGGCCGCAGCAATCGTCTCGGCCTCCACGTGCTGAAGTGCCTCGTCGTGCGCCAGATCCGCTCGCTCGGCTTCGCTCAAGCCCGCGTGCCTTTCTTCGGCCTCTTCTTCTGCGGACTCACTCGCCCCACCCATCGGGCTCTCTGCTTCGTGAAGTTCCTCGTGGTGTTCTTCGTGCAATTCTTCGTGCAATTCCTCGTGCAATTCCTCGTGGAGTTCTTCCTCTTCCGCGATTTCCTCAGAAAGCCCTTCTTCCTCCTCGGCTTCCTCTTCGTCAAATTCCGGCCCACCTGCCAATGTGTCCGCATCGGCTCGCGCCTGTGTCTCTTCATGCTTCGCTTCCACCAGCCGCGCCGACAATGCCGTCAAGTCCTCATCACTCAAGCCTACGGTACCGTTTCGATGCGGTTCCGTATGCATTTCTTCATGTTCTTCCGCTACATGCGATTCCGCTTCCGCCGCCTCTGCGCCTGCTTCCTCGCCGTGCTCCTCCCCGGCTGCTTCGCCCGCAGGCTCGTTATCCGCCAACACCCAGTGCGGCAAACTTCCCGTAAATCTCCGCGGCCCGCCGCCGGATGGCTGTGTGCCAAATGCCGGTCGTGCGATGGGCTGTTCGAAATTTGGCTGCCGCTCTTCCGGCTCCGCCGCCGGCTCTGGCGCTACCTGCTGTGGCCGTCCGCGATACTTTGCCAGCGACTCGCCCGGCAGCACAATGTCGTCCTCGCGCGATTCCACGGGTCCCGACGGTCCAGGACCGCGATCAACACGATCGCCCGAACGTCGGTTATCGTAGCCGCCCCGTTCTCCTTGCGGCGACGCGTACTTCGATGGCGGCAGATTCCGTCCCCCTTGATGCCGGCCGCGGTCTCCTCCGCCACGCCGTCTTCCCCAGCGTCCCCGTCGGCCGCCCCGTCCACGATCCCCACGATCGCCCCGGTCATGCCCTTGCCGATCGCCGCGGTCGTGTCCCTGTCCACCACCCACTCGGGGCGGATAATTCCGCGTCGGATTGTAGTTGGGTGAAAAATTCTGCGGTGCGGAAGCGTTGGATTCCGGCTGGCGCTCGTCCAATTCTACAACCTCTTGACCCTCGCCCGCAGTTTCTTCCGCGTGGCGGCTCTCTGAGCCGTGCTCGGCGCCCTGCAGTTCCTCGCCACCATGCCCTTCGGGAGCCTGAGGTTCATCGAGGTGCAAAATCTCCTCGCGCACCCCGCCTGCTCCAGACAGACTTTCCCCCGGCAGCACTTCGATGGACGCCCCTGCGCCCCGTGCCATCGGTGCGCTCGCTACCGGCGCGTCCCCATGGCCGTGGTCGTAGTCCTCCAGATTTTCGAACACGTCGCTGACATACAGGAAGGCGTCCCCATCCAGGCCGATGTCCACGAAGGCGGACTGCATCCCCGGCAGGACTCTCGTGACTTTCCCTTTGTAGATGCTACCGACGAGCGCAAACTCTTTCTCGCGCTCGATGTAGATCTCGACTAACTGTCCTTCTTCCAAAATGGCGACACGTCGCTCGTGCGACGACGCCGATATGACCAATTCTTTTGACATGAAAACTCCTTGGGATGCACCGCCGCCTGTACCTCTCCGTACGAGGCCCAAGGCAAGGCGCCGTCCCGAGCCTTTTCGGGACACGCTGGCCACACCAATCGTTTTGTTGTTGCGGCGTTGCGTTCGAAGCCGGAGGGAGCGGCCGCGTTGCGGCCCTCATACTTCCTTAACCTCTTGCCTTCGAGGCTTCTCCGTTGCCGGGTCGCTCCCGGGGTAACGGCGAACGTTGCTATCCTCACTCTTAGAAATCCTTTTTTTCGACTGGCGAACCTGCTTCAAAGGTCCGCCCTTCCGGCGCAGCCTCCCTGAAAGAGGTTATGCGCTCGGCTTGGCTCTTGTTCAGTTGACGAATCGGCGCAGCCGGACATTCATCACTAATCCAATCGCCAGAAACACGAACAATGTGGCCGATCCTCCGTAGCTCATCAGTGGCAATGGAATGCCTGTCACCGGCATTGCCCCAATGACCATGGCCACATTCACCAAAACGTGAAACCCTAACGCCGCTGCTACGCCCATGACCAGAAACATTCCCGCGCGATCCTTCGCCCGCTGGGCATTCTGCACCAAGCGTAACAACAACGCCATGTACAGCCCCAAAGCAACCAGCACGCCTTTGAATCCCTGTTCTTCCGCCCACGCCGACATAATAAAATCGGAATACCGCACCGGAATGTAACCCAGTTGATTCTGCGTGCCGTTACCGAATCCTTTTCCCCAGAATCCGCCTGACCCTACCGCTATCTTCGATTGCAACACCTGATAGCCGGACCCCTTGGCGTCTTCTTCGGGGTGCCTAAACGACGTTACTCTTTCCTTCTGATACGGTTTCAGGAAATGCCACCCCACGGGCAGCATTAATACTCCTATCACCACAATCACTGCTGCATGCTTCCACTGCAGCCCCGCCAAAAACGCTCCTACAATCAGCATGGGCATTAAAACGAGGGCGGTGCCCAGGTCGGGCTGCTTCAGAATCAATGCTAGCGGTAAGCCTACCAGAAGCCCCGCTTTAATCAAGTCCTGCAGGCTCAGCTCATCTGTGCGTACTTCCGCAAAGAAGCGAGCCAACACTATGATTATAATCAATTTGACGAATTCTGACACCTGAAAGAATTCTCCCAGCACCGGGATCCACCGTTTCGCCCCAAACCGCGTATGCCCCACCAGGAGTACCGCCACCAGCGCCGCCAACGCCGCGATGTACAGCCACGGCGCTTGGTCCATGATCACGTGATAATCCAACCGCGACAACACGAACATCAACACGAATCCGATCACCAGCCAGCGCACCTGCTTCATGTGCATCCCTGCCAGTGCGCTTCCGTGTGTCGCCGAATAAATCTCGATTACGCCCAGCGCACAGATTGCCGTCATGATCGCCAGCAACCACCAGTCGTAATCTCGTGCCCCCGGTGCGTCCTTCATTCCTTCTTCCCTCGCCGCAAACTACAGACCCCCGACTACCGACTCCAGACGTTATTCACTTCTTGCTTCCTGATCTCTGGTCACTGCTCTCTGGTCACTACTCTTCCTTCTTCTTCTCGCTCACGGCCACAACCGCATCCGCCTCTTCCGGCTTTACCGCCACCTTGGGCGCTTCCGCCGCCGCGGCTGGCTTCGTTTCCGTCTTCTGCAAATGCTGCGCCGGCTGATTTTCCGCGGTCACCTGTCCTTGCGTCTTCTTGTTTTTCTTGTCGTAGTACGCCTTCACTATATCGCGCACCACCGGGCCCGCCGCCTGCCCTCCGTGTTGCGCCGTATCCTGTACCACCGCCGCCACTACAATTTCTGGATTCCGCCGCGGCGCATATCCCACGAACCATCCGTCGTTCTTGCCTTTTCCCAATCCCATGCGGCTCGCCGCCGCGTAGCTCATCATCTGTGCGCTGCCGGATTTCCCGCAGAATTCAATTCCTTGCAACTTGATCCCATTCCCTGTCCCGCCCGGCTCATTGATCACGCCGTACATCCCTTGGGTAACCTGTTCCACAGTGTTCTCTGACAAATCCACGTGCATCTCGCCAACGTTCTTCGCATCTTTCAGCAGATGTGGTTGTTTGAAGTCCCCTCCGGAAGCGATGCCTCCAATTACGTAGGCCACCTGGATCGGCGTAACCATCACGGAGCCTTGTCCAATCGCCACCGAAATCGTCGATCCCGGATACCACTTGTGGTGGTATACCCGCTGCACCCACTCTTCCGATGGCACCAGCCCAGGCTCCTCCGATGGCAAATCGATCCCGGTTTTTGCTCCCAGGCCTAGCATTTTCGCGTATTTCGCGATGGTATCAATCCCCATGTGCATGCCCACGTTATAGAAGAAAACGTCGCACGATCGGACAATTGCCTCGTGCAATCCGATCGAACCGTGACTGCCTTTCCCATACACCCAGCATTTGTGCATTTGCCCATAGAAAACACCATAACCCGCGCAAAACGCTGTAAAGTTCGGCGGTGGCACCTTCGATTCCAGCATCGCCGTCGCCATGATGATTTTGAACACGGACCCAGGTGGCAGTTGCGCTTGCGTTACGCGATCCAACAGCGGGTGCGCCGGATCGGCGTTCAATCTTTGCCATTCTTCTTTCGAAATTCTCACCGCGAAGTCATTCGGATCTGGTGCCGGATGACTCGCAAATGCCAACACTTCCCCGGTTCGTGGATCCAGCGCGACCACCGCCCCTTGCTTGTCGCCCAGTCCCGCCTCCGCCACCTGCTGCAAGTCGTAGTCAATCGTCAGCTGTATCTGTTTCCCGGGAATGGCCTCCTGCTGATCCAGATGCCCCATTTCTTTTCCGACGCTGTTCACAATCACCCGCCGCATCCCGTCCGTTCCTACCAGCAGGTCGTTATATTCCCGCTCCAATCCGCTTTTGCCCGCAATGTCTCCAGGCCGCAGTTTCCCGTTGCTGGAAAGAATCTGTTCCTCGCTCACTTCCCCCACATATCCGCTCGCGTGCGCCATGAAACCGCCGGGCAAATACCGCCGGCGTTGCACCATTAGCATTTCCAGGATCGGAATGTCCGCGCGATGCGATTCAATGAAGGCCACGTCCGCTGGCGTCGCTTCCGGCTTAATCACGATCGGCTGAAACGCGGGCAAGCTCTTCGCGTTGTTCAGTTGTTCCTTCACATCATCCAAAGACAAGCCCAAACCATCCGCTATTGCTGGAAGATTCTTGTCCACCACCGCCTGGTCGTCTCGCAACAACAGCACGCTGAACGACGGATAGTTGTCCACCAGCACGCGTCCATCGCGGTCCAACATCCGTCCGCGCGGCGCGATAATCGGAATCGAGCGCACACGATTGCGCTCCGCCATCTGTCCATATTTGTCGGAATCGATGAGTTGTAGTTTCCAGAAGCCCAGCAAGAGCAGCGCGATCATTCCCACGATTACGTAGGACACCGCCGCCAGCCTCTCCTGCGGCAATCGATTATCGTTGCGAAACCAGTACGACACGAAGGACCTGTGCGCAGGCTCTCAGGGTTGAGCGGTCCCGCCCGCGCTATCTAATTACTCCGCAGCGAATATTTTCGAATTCTTCATCCCTCGGAGCACTTTATTCGCCCCGCACTTCCCTCAGAAGCCCGAATCGCCGCCAATCTCCCGAAGCCGCCATCTTCGCGAAGCCTTTCCCAAAGTAACACCTGGCCGGTACCCACGCAACTCGTACCAAAGGACAGGTTTCCCCTTGCGCACCTGTGTAAATTCTTCCTTTATCTCCCTCTTTTAAATCGATTTATTAGATACTCCCACCTGGCATTTTCCCTTTTCCCGCGCTCCTCCAGAACTTATAATAGGAGTTGGTCAAGATATTTCCTTGTCCCCTGGAGGTTTGTGTGACCCGTTTTTTGTCCCGCCCGGTCTTAGTTCGCTTTGTGCTCCCTGTTTTTGTCTTGGGAGCTTGCATGGCCATATCCTTTGGCGTTCTTCGTCTTCGCTCGGCCTCTCCCTCCGTTGATAAAACCTCGCTCCAGTTCGCTACCGTCGAATCCGGCTCCATGATTTGCCGCGTCGATGGTTTGGGTTCGCTCGTCCCCGAAGATGTGCGCTGGCTCTCTGCCGGCACTGACGGCCACGTCGATCAAATTTTCTTGCTGCCCGGTGCTCACGTAAAACCAGACACCGTCATCCTCGAACTAAGCAATCCCGATCTCGACCGCCAGATCATCGACGCCGAACTCGCCATGAAGAAGTCCGAGGCGGAACTCGCCAATCTTCGTGTGCAACTCCAGGCTCAGCTCCTCAATGAAAAAGCGCTCGAAGCACAGCTCGAGTCCGATGCCACGCAAGCCAAGCTCGAAGCGGATCGCGACGCCGCTCTTCTCAAAAATCAACTCGGCACCGAAATGAACGCAAAAATCTCTCGCGCCAAAGCGGACTCGCTCGCCACTCGCCTTCAGATTGAACGCGAACGCCTCGCCATCTCTGCCGAAGCCCGCCAGGCCCAATTAACTGCCAAGCAAGCAGAAGTCTCCCAGATGCAAGCTCTCTATTCTTTGCGCATCGAACAAAAGCAGGCCCTCATGGTTCGTGCCGGCATGACCGGCATTCTCGAGGAAATTTCCATCGGCCTCGGCCAGCAAGTCGGTCCCGGCACGATTCTCGCCCGTGTCGCCAACTCCGCCCGCCTGATGGCCCGCATTCATATTCCCGAAGCGCAGGCCAGCGATATCGAAATTAATCAGCCAGCCACGATCACCTTGCAGGATCATTCCTATCCCGCCAAGGTCGCTCACATCGATCCCAACGTCGAGAACGGTACGGTCAGCGTTGGTCTCAAATTCATTGGCCCGCAACCTCGCGAAGCTCGCACCGATCTTTCCGCCAGCGGTTCCATCGATGTCGACAGCATTCCTCATACCACCTTCGTGAAATGGCCCTTGCAAACCCACAATGGCGCGCCGGTTTCTTTGTACAAAGTTTCCGACGATGGCACCCAAGCATCTCGCGTCGAGGTCACTTTAGGTCGTTCCTCCGACGATAGCGTCCAGATTGCTCAAGGATTACAGCCCGGCGACCGCATCATCGTTTCTGACATGTCTTCCTGGCACCGCTTTCCGCACTTGCAGCTGAAGTAGTCGTATTGTTTGCAAGTGCAGCGAGGGAAGTCCGTCATGACGGCTGGAATCTTTCGCGGCGTGTGTACGTCGTGGCGGCTGTAGGGCTGTTGACGCGATTGCTATGCACACGTGGGTACCAATTTTGTTCATTGCTCAGGATTCGTTACACTTCTTAATTCCACATGCGCGCAACTTCTGACAAGCCTCTCCGTCTCTCGCTCATCGGTATGTCCGGTTCCGGAAAATCTCACTGGACCAAGAATCTGGGTGCCCTTGGTTTCCCCTCCGTTTCTTGCGACGATCAAATCGAGGCCCGGCTCGCTCCTGCTCTCCAAGCCAGCGGCTACAGCGGCATCAATGGCGTTGCCGCTTGGATGGGCTGGCCGGACAGTCCCTCTTACGCCGAACGGGAAGCGCAGTACCTTTCCGAAGAGATTGCCGTCCTCGACGAAGTTCTCTCAGGTCTCGAAAAGGATCCCAAGCGCGACCTCATCCTCGATACCACCGGCAGTGTCATTGCCACCGGCAATCACACCCTGCATCGGCTCCGTCGCCAAACCACGGTCGTCTATCTTGCCGCTTCGCAAGACGAGGTCCAGCTTCTCATTCAACGTTATCTGCGCGATCCTAAGCCTGTCCTTTGGCAGGGCGGCTTCCGGCCCGTTCCCGGCGAAACCCCGCACCAAACCGTGGTGCGCTGTTACCCTCATCTCATCGCCGCGCGCAGCCATTCCTACGAAGCCCTGGCGCATGTCACACTTCCCACCCAGCATCTCCACGAACTATCTCCGCCTGGAACCTCCCATAGCTCGGATGCTGGCAAGGCCTTTCTCGACAGTCTCAAGGCGCAACTCCAATCGCACCGATGACCCCATTTGGAGTGCGGCAACTCGCTGCCGCTTTTACGGTTTTAGCCAAGGTTCCCAGATCCGAATTCTCAAAGTGCTTTTGGCAGGACCTCCGGTGCCAGACGCACTTTTCAAAACTAACGTATCACTCCAAGCAGCATTTTTTGCCCGCACGCCTTAAACTTATAAACAAAGGTTCCGACCACTGGTCACCGATTACTGATTACTGATTACTGATTACTGATAACAGACCACTGACTACCGACTACTGACCACCGACAACTCCCAATGCGCTATCGTTCCACTTCCGGCAAAGCCCCACTCACTTCTCTTCGCGGCGCCGTCCTCCGTGGCCTGGCCCCCGACGGCGGCCTGTACATGCCCGCCGAAATTGCACGTCACACTCCCGAAGAACTTGAGGAATTTCGCCGTCTCCCTTTTACCGAAGTTTGTTTTCGTCTAGTGCGGCCCTTCGCTACTCCCGACGTACCCGAAGAAGTTCTGTGGCAAGTCGTCGCCGAAGCCGTCAATTTCCCCGTCAAACTGGTCTCGCTCTCTCCGGCGCTGCACATCCTCGAACTCTTCCACGGCCCCACACTGGCCTTCAAAGATTTTGGCGCCCGCTTCATGGCCCGCCTCATGGGCTACTTCGTTCGCGGCGAATCCCGCCCTCTTACCGTTCTGGTCGCAACTTCCGGCGACACCGGCAGCGCCGTCGCTCACGGCTTTCTGGGCGTGCCCAACATTCGCGTCGTCATTCTCTATCCCTCGAAACGCATCAGCGAAGCTCAGGAAAAGCAGTTCACCACGCTCGGACAAAACATCACCGCGCTTGAAATCTCCGGCACCTTCGATGACTGCCAGCGTCTCGTCAAACAAGCCTTCGCCGACGAGCAGCTCAACCATCGCGCGTTTCTTACCTCCGCCAACTCCATCAACGTGGGCCGTCTGCTTCCGCAGATGTTCTATCACGTCGCAGCTTACCGCCAATTGCCCGTCGCCTCTGTTCCCCTGGTTGTCGCCGTTCCCAGCGGCAACTTCGGCAATCTCACCGCCGGTATTTTTGCCAAACGCGTCGGCGTTCCCGTTTCGCGTTTCATTGCTGCCACCAACGCCAACGATGTCGTCCCGCAATACCTGCTGTCCGGAAAATATGAGCCCCGCCCCGCCGTTGCCACTTTTTCAAACGCTATGGACGTCGGCAATCCCAACAATTTTCCTCGTCTCCTCGACCTTTGCCGCAACCGTTTCGAAAACATCCGAAAAGAGATTTGGGGACACGGCGCTTCCGACGAGCAAACCCTCCAGGAAATGCACGCGGTCTGGGATCGCTACCGTTATGTCTCCGATCCACATACCGCCGTCGGCATTCATGCCTGGGAGGCTTTCCGCAAGGAACACCCAGAGCCGTCGCAAGGCCTCGTTCTCGCCACCGCGCACCCCGCTAAATTCGCCGACGTCGTCCAGAAAGCCATCGGCCAAGCTCCCCCGCTCCCCGAACGCCTGGCCCGCCACCTGAACCAGCCCAAACTCTCCATTCCCCTGTCCGCCGACTACGCCGCCTTCAAACAATTCCTCCTCTCCCACTAATTCACCCAAGCATTCTTCGTAGCAGCGCAGCACTACTGCGCCCATGTCCGCACCACCCCGGCGTCTTGCCTCCTAACTCAAACCAAACCTGTCATCCCGACCGAAGTGATCCGTCTTTATTCTTTCGCGCGTCTTGTGCGCGACGGGCCACGCAGCGGAGGGAGCTGCTTTCTCACCCTTTATTCTCGTAGGGGCGCATCACTGCTGCGCCCCATGTCCGCACCACCCCGGCGTCTTGCCTCCTGACTCAAACCAAACCTGTCATCCCGACCGAAGTGGCCCGTCTTCTTCTTTCGCGCGTGTTGTGCGCGACGGGCCACGCAGCGGAGGGAACTGCTCTCTTTCCCTGTATTTTTTGTAGGGGCGCAGCACTGCTGCGCCCCATGTCCGCGCCACCCGAAATAACGAGCTTCGGGGGCCCGAAACCGCCACGGTTTTGAGTTTTTGGTGAATTGTAGCGGCGGCTTTGCGGCCGCCCTTCCGACATTTCGGGAGTCACTCACAAGCCGCCGCCTCAACTGCCTATCGCCAATCTATCGATAATTTAGCTAAACTAGCATAGCTAAGGAGCGCAACGTGCCCATCATTACCATCCACCAGGCCAAGACCAACTTGTCTCGCCTCATCAAAAAGGCCTATGCCGGTGAAGAGATCATCATCGCCAGGGGTGACAAGCCCGTTGCTCGCCTTCTCCCTATCGGTGCAGCGAAAGGGAAGCGTCAGCCCGGTTCGCTCAAAGGCAAACTCCACGTTGGCCCAGAGTTTTTTGCTCCTCTTCCTCCAGAGGAACTCGCGGCTTGGGAATGAATTCTTGCGTGCCCTGCTGGACACCCATGCGCCCCTTTGGTGGCTTTCCGATGATCCAGCGCTAAGCCGCCCCGCGTGGAACTTCATCTCTGAAACCAAAAACGCCGTTGTGGTCAGTGCCGCATGCGCTTGGGAAAATTGCCACCAAGGTTCGACTGGGCAAGCTTCCATCCCGGGCAGACTTGGCGGCCGATTTTGCTGCTTACTTGGAACGGGAAGGTTTCGAACTGCTTTCCATCTCTTCTGACCATGCCATCCGCGCTGGTCTCTTGCCCGGGCCCCACAAAGACCCGTTTGACCGCATGCTGGTGGCCCAAGCCCAGGCTGAGAATCTGCCCATTATCAGTAATGATCTTATATTTGAAAGCTACCGAGTACGCCGCATTTGGTAGAAAACAGTTCTGTCTCGAATGGCAATACGGGTGGTTTTACGCACTTCTTCTCAGCCGGTCCAACCCCAAAAACAACACCGTCCCCAACAGCGCATTCACTGCCGCCGCAATCGTCAAATGCACATTGAACCATTGCTCCGGCTGCGCCAGCAGCACTCGCCGCACCAGCACCAGCACTGCTTGATGCACCACGTAAAATGCAAAAATCAGCGAAAACCGCGCCGCCGGATGCTCCGTATCCAATCGCGCCCCAATCGACGACGCCAAATACCCAATGACCGTTTTTGCAATGCCGTAATAGCCGATCGGCACCGTCGGTCCGCTCAGCGCATCCTGCGCCCAGCCTATCGTCATTCCCAACAGCAATCCCGTCGACGGATTCCTCCGGCTCAGCCCGAAATAAATGGTCACCAGCAGTGGCAACTCCAGTATGTTCAGCCGCGGAAAATATACCGGCACGGTCGCCTGAAACACCAGTGCCGCCGCCGCCACCAACACCACCGCTCCGGGGTAAAACTTGTGCACCTCAATGTGCGTTTCCCCGCCGTGCAGTTCGTAGGTGTCGTTCATGGCTTCTCCGCCGCTGCGGGCGTTCCCGGCGTTGCGTTCTGCGTGGTAGAGGTACTTGGCGCGCTCTGGGTCTCGGTCTTGAACTCCACCGGCGCCTGGCTCAAAAGCACAATCACCGCTTCTAACCGGTCCAGCTTTGCCGCCGGCTGCACACGGATTTGCTTAAACGGGTTGCCCGGTTTCGTCTCCAGCACCGTGCCAATCGGAATATCCTTCGGGAAAATCTTGTCCATGCCGCTGGTTACGATCTTCTCCCCAATCCCCACGGTGTCTTCATTGGCCACAAACTTCATCTGCATCATCGGTTCGCCGGTTCCCCCTACCACTCCTTGCGTCCGTGAATCCACCAGCATGGCCCCGGCCCCGCCGTCCTTGTCCGTCAACAGCAACACCTGTGCGGTGCTCCCAAACACCTCAATCACTTTCCCTACGGCTCCATCTGGTGTGATTACCGCCATATTTAGCTTGATCCCGTCGCGTTCTCCCCGGTCAATCTCCACCGTTCGACTGGCTGTTCCCGCGCTCGCAGCAATCACCCGAGCCGCCACTAGCGGCACCTCTTCGTGGCTCTGTTTGAAATTCAATATGGCCGCCAAGCGGTCCGCTTCCGCCGCCCGGCTTTGGAGTTGCGCGATGGTCAGTTTCAGTGCGTCGTTCTCGATCCGCAAAGCTTCGTTCTCTTGTGCCGTCGAGTGCAGCGCAAAATAGTGCGTCCACACACCACGAATCTTCCCAAATCCCCATGCACCCGATCGTTCAAATGGGTATGCCGCAGAGATGGCCCACACGCGAATCAGCCGCCCGTGCGAGTCGCGCTTGATCTGCACCGCCAACATCAATAGCTGGGCGATCAGCACACCTGCCAGCAGTGTCAGCGACCTATGCTTCGATGGAATCGCTACCATTTCCTGAACCGTGTCCCACCGCTCGCAGTCGGAAAGGGTGGTTTCCGTTCCACGAGCCCTCGCCGTTTTTCAAAACCTTGACGTTTGAACTCTACTTACCGCTTCAATCCTGTTCCGCTAAATGTTCTTTAACACTCAGAACTGAAAACTGAGGACTGTGAACTGCTCTAATCGATGCACACCTGCCGCAGCAATTTGAAGTCGCTCAGCATCTTCCCGGTCCCCAGCACCACCGACGCCAAGGGATCGTCCGCGATCGATACAGGCAGCCCGGTCTCTTCGCGAATCCGCTTGTCCAGGTTCTTCAACAGTGCTCCGCCGCCTGTCAGCACGATGCCTCGATCGCTGATGTCCGCGGAAAGTTCCGGTGGAGTCCGTTCCAGCGCCACGCGCACCGCGTTCAAAATCGTTGCCACACATTCGCTCAACGCCTCGCGTATTTCGCTGTCATCGATGGTCACCGTCCGCGGCACGCCCTCGATCAGGTTCCGGCCCTTCACTTCAATCGTTAGCGGCTTCTCCAACGGATAGGCTGAACCAATCTCCATCTTGATCTGTTCCGCGGTGCGTTCTCCCACCAACAGGTTGTACTTGCGCTTCAAGTACTGCATCACCGCTTCGTCCATCTCGTTTCCGGCCACGCGCACCGACCTCGAGTACACGATGCCGCTCATCGAGATCACCGCTATGTCCGTCGTGCCTCCACCGATATCGACCACCATGTTCCCGCTCGGCTCTTCGATCGGGAGCCCGGCACCAATCGCCGCAGCCATGGCTTGCTCCACCAGGTACACTTCACTGGCTCGCGCTCGGTAAGCGGAGTCCTGCACTGCGCGCTTTTCCACCGGCGTAATTTCGCTCGGCACTCCAATCACGATGCGCGGATGCACCAGCACCCGCCGGTTGTGCGCCTTCTGGATGAAATACGTCAGCATCTTTTCGGTGACCTTGAAGTCTGCGATCACCCCGTCCTTCATCGGCTTGATGGCCACCACGTTTCCGGGCGTGCGCCCCAGCATGTCCTTCGCCTCGCGCCCCACCGCCACCACTTCGCCACTCGCCTTATTGATCGCCACGATCGATGGTTCGTTCACCACGATCCCTTTGCCGTGGGAAAACACCAGCGTGTTCGCTGTCCCCAGATCGATGGCCAGGTCGGAGGAGAACAAACTAAACACCGACCTCAGGTTGTATCCGTTCTTATTCAACACTTCTTTCCCCCTGCGGAGAGGGTCCTGCCTGGTAGGATCTCCGCGTTCGCCTACCACCAGTCCGACTTACCATTGTCGCTGGATTCGGCGGCGTGCGCAAAATCGCAACCTGCTTTTCCCCAAATCGCTTACTTCGGCACGACGATGGAAAACTTTTTTGTCGCCGTTCCTCCACGCCGGTTCGACCCAATCACCACCAGCGTGTGTTCTCCCGGCTCCAATGGCTCCGTGAAATGCCGGAACGTGCCGTCGGGCGAAATATTCGCCACCGGCTGTCCGTTCACGATCAACGCCGCTCCCGATTCCGTTTTCCCCACGATTTCGGCTACCCGCCCGTGCATCTGCGTGCTTTCGATCTCCAGCAGCATGCTCTGTGCTTTGCCCTGAGCCACTAGCGAAAACTTGAACATCTCACTGAATTCGCTGGTCTCTTTCTTGTCGTCCGTGGCTGTTACGTTCCAGAAATAATCTCCCGCGTCCAAGCCGGAAATCTCCGCGCTCGTTCCGCTCACCGTCACTTGCTTCACCATTTTCGTGAACATCGTCGTCGGGCTGATGCGTAGCGTATAACTCACCGCGTCGTCCACCGGTTCCCATTCGAAGTGGATCGTTGCCGCTTTCGGTGTTTCCGAAATAATCGGAGCCAGATTCAGCGGCGCCACCAGGTTCGGCGGGGCCAGCACGTTCGATTTCTGCATTGCTCCGCCGCTCGGCACGCTGACCTTCTCCCACTGCGTCAACTCGATAGTCTCATTGCCGCGCTTCACTTCCGCTCCGCCATTGGCCACCACGATCTCGTGTTCGTTCTTGTTCGGGTCGTTCTTTACCGTTGCGCGGCTGTTCTGCTTCATGTACGCCGTGGCGTCTTCGACGCTCACCGCCGCTTGCGCGTCACGCAGCGTCCATGTCGGCGTCGCCAGGTCCACCGCGCCCGTATTGATGCGCACCTTGGTGTTCGAATAATCTCGCGTCACGGTATTCTCTTCCACCGTGATCAACGTATCCTTGTTGATCGTGTATTCGGTTCCGTCCGCAAAGGTTACGCGCGCCGCTCCATCCGATCCCGTTTGGATCAAATCCCCTTTATCCAACGTGGTGTGGTAGTCCGCATCCACCCACGTGACCGAATTCACCTTCTTCACCTGCACTCTTCCGTCCAGGTTTACGAACTTAGCTTGCGTCTGTGCGCTCGTTAGCGCTTCCGCTTCCGGGTTCCCTAGCGCTTTATCCAATTTCTTTTCCGCGATATCCGTCCAGTTCGGCACCGTCACATACATGCCCGCGATGATGATCACCACCACCAGCACTATTAGCAGTGCCACGGTCTTGTAGGAAACCGTATGCCAATACACCTCGACGTGCCGGATCTTCGGTACCTGTTGCGGTGCCGGTGGGGCCGTTGGGCGGCGAGGCTCGGTCGGGGTCTGTGTACTCACAGTCGTGTGCGCTGCGGCTGCTCCAATTTCGCAATCTAACACACCCTATTGCACATGCACGGATTCCCCAACCCCCGTTGGTCAATCTACAAATAGCGTTTCCGCCGCTTTTCTCTGGAGTGCGGGAGCCCAGCTCCCGCCGGTGCCTCCCGCCCAAATCCAAATCTCCCAACGATCAGCAGCAGCCCTGCTGCTGCCACCAAGATGCGGCCAACGTGAAACCTGTTTTTGACCCGGATGTCCAGTCCGCAGCCCACGACGTCGCTTCCTGATCGCTGATCGCCGACCCCCGACTACCGACTCCCGACCCTCTCAAAAAACCTCGCCTTATCAAAATCCCTCTCCACCGCCACGTCGAAAAATCCCACCATCATTTCATCCGAAGTCTGCTCGCCCCACCGCACGGCCGCCTCCGGATCCGGATTGTGCGGGTTTCCCCGCGAATTATCGAACCACGCCACCGCCTGCAACTTGGTCCCGGCCTTCAGCGCCAGCGGCTCCGCCAACCGATAACTCATCTGCCAGTGAAAGTGATAATTCACCCGCAACAGCGTCTCGACACGCCCATCGTCCCTGAGGATGTTGTACTCAAACCGTTTGCCTCGCAGGTGCATATGCGGGAAGAAGCTCAGCAGCAGCGCGTCATTCGGCAGCGTTCCCCAAGCCTCCACGCGATAATCCGGCACTCCCGGCGGAATCACAAAATGATCGTTGGTCAGTTGCAACGTCAACACTCTCTTCGCCGGAATCCCTTTCGCGAATCGCAACCCAATTCGCGTCACATCCTTCCCCGCTTTTCCGTTCGTCGTGTAATGCATCTGGAAAACCAGGTCCGACCCGGCCGGCACGTACTTCGCCATCCCCTCTGCCCAATTGTCCGGTGTACTTCCCGGCGCATACACCAGCAAAATGTCGCTGTCGGTCCACATCGCATCCCGCCGGTCCTCTTCTGTAGCCAACGACTCCGCGGTGAACGGTTTCCCCATCGGCGCATGTCGCAGCCACGGCGATCCCGGGGGCCGCACATACACCACGGCATGATGCACATTCTCCGGCATCCCCGGCAGAATCTCCGACCCCTGCACCCACCGCCCTTCCTGGAAATTCGTAGGCACAATCTCGTAGGTGTAGTCCACTTCGCCATCCGCCGGAATTTCCACGCCTTGCTTCATGGCAACCACCAGATCCGGCTTCGCCATCGTCCATCGTCCCGACCATTTTCTTTGCGCCGGCGCCTCGGCAGGGTTCCCCGCCGGGGCATTGCTCGCCGCCCACGACGTCAACTCCGCAATCTGCTCATCGCTCAACGACGGGTCGTTCGAAAATTTCCCAATCCCCCGCACCGCAAACCATGGCGGCATGGTCCGATTCTGCGTCGCCACACGAATCGCCGCCGCAAACCGCTTCGTTTCCTCGTACGTCTCCAACGCCATCGGCGCAATTCCTCCCGTCCGATGGCACACTTGGCAGTGCTCCTGCAAAATCGGCAACACATCCTTATAAAATGTCGGCGGAATAGATGAATTAGCGCGGTCGCCAGAATTCGCAATAGATGGAACCATCGCCGTACACACCACCAGCCCGATGCTCGCAACCAACCACAAGCCTCTTTTCCGTGCTAACTCACTCATCAACTTGAGGGTGCCCTACCTTCGAGCTCCATGCAAACGCCGGGTCTTCTCCTCACTCTTATACTCTTAAACTTTTCTACTCTTGAACTTCGTTCTCACGCTCCCGCCACATTGGCCTTCAACAAAATATCCAGATCATCCGGATGAATCGCGCACAGCAGCGCATCTTCCTTCTCAATCTCGCCGCTCCGCACCAACGCCACCAACGACTCCTCCAACGTAAACGACCCTTTCTTTTTCGTCAGCGGTATCTCCTGGTGCAAATGCTGCAAGGCATTCCTTCGAATATGATGCCGGGCTCCGTATCCCACCATCAGCAATTCCGCCGCCGGCAATCGTCCCCCATGTTTGCTGGGTAGCAAAATCTGCGTCAGCACTGCCGCCAACGCCATCGCCAATTCCTGCCGGATGGAATTCTGCCGCTCCACCGGAAACGAATCCGTAATCCTTCCCACCGTCGACGCCACATCCGTCGTGTGCAGCGTCGACAACACCAGATGCCCCGTCTCCGCTGCCGCTACCGCAATGCGCATAGTTTCTGGATCCCGCATCTCGCCCACGACAATCACATCCGGCGCTTGCCGTAATGCCGCTCGTAACGCCGTCGGAAAATCCGGCGCATCCGTTCCAATTTCCACTTGCTCGATCACGCTACGAACATGCGTATGCTCGTACTCGATCGGATCCTCGATCGTCACAATATGTCGTGCTTCTCGCGTATTCATCTCGTGTATCAGTGCCGAAAGCGTCGTCGATTTTCCAGAGCCCGCCGGTCCGCCAATCAGCACCAATCCTCGCGGTAAATGTGCCAGATTCGCCACTGCCGCCGGAAGATGCAGCTCTGCCAGCGCCGGCACTCGTGTCGGCAACGCCCGGATCGCCGCTGCGGCCCTCCCGCGTTCGCGGTGCAAGTTGATGCGAAACCGCCCCACTTCTTCAATCCGGTACGACGCATCCGTTATCGATTGCTCCCGATACATTTGCAACGCGTGTCGCGACAACGCCGGCAGCACCGCCGCTTCAATCTCCGCCCCGTCCAACGTGTTCGCCTCAATCTTTCGCACTTCCCCTTGTACCCGTATGCACGGTGGCGCTGCGTCCACCAACAGCAAATCGCTCCCGCCTTTTTGCACCAGCACCGTCAACCACTGGTCCAACCGCGCCGTAGCCGCGGCATCCGCGGGATCGCGCCCTTCGTTCAACTCCTGCACCAGCCGATTCAGTTCACCAGATTCATCCATTTCCGCCTCACCAAACCTTCAACGTGTTTCCCGGCACCCGTTTCCACTCTTAAACCCTTACACTCTTCTGCTTTTAAACTCTGTCTCAAGCCCCCGTCTGCTTCCTCATCTTCGGCCGCAACTCCAAATTCCTCATTAACCGGTGTAGGTAATTCGCATGTACCCCCAACAACTTCGCCGCTTCCGTCACATTTCCCGCGGCTTGCTCCAACGCGCTCAAGATCATCTGGCTCTTATATTCCCGAATCCCATCGTGGTATTTCGCCGGAGCGCTTGCCGCACAGCCCTGCCCTTCGTGCAAGCCCTCTGGTAGATCTTCCGCCAAAATCCTCTCGGAGTTCCCGATCACCACTGCCCGTTCCATCGCGTTTTCCAATTCCCGGATGTTCCCGGGCCAATCGTATTGCCGCAAACAGGCCAGTGCTTCTTCGCTGATCCCGGTGACTCGCCGGTTGCATTTCTTTGCGTAACGGGCCACAAAATGTTCCGCCAAGTCCCGGATATCTTCGGGGCGTTCCCGCAACGCCGGCAGCGTCAACGAAATCACATTCAAACGATGAAACAGGTCCGCCCGAAACTTTTCTTCTTTCACTGCCTTCTGCAAATCTTTATTCGTTGCCGCCAAAAAACGCACGTCTATTTTGATCGGTCTCGTACCGCCCACACGCACAAATTCCCGTTCCTGCAGCACCCGCAGCAACTTCGCCTGCAAGATCGGCGAAAGCTCCCCAATCTCATCCAGAAAAATCGTTCCGCCTTCCGCTACCTCCAGATAGCCCTTCTTCTGATTCACCGCGCTGGTAAACGCTCCCTTCTCGTGTCCAAACAATTCGCTCTCCAGCAAAGTTTCCGTTAACGCAGCGCAATTCAGTCCCACGAATACCTGCTCTTTGCGCGCACTATTCTTATGAATCGCTCGTGCCGTCAATTCCTTCCCCGTACCGCTCTCGCCATAGATCAAAACCGTGGAATCGCTACTGGCCACGCGTTCCACCATCTGATAGACCTCGCGCATCCGCGCGCTTTGTCCTACCATGTCATGCGTTAGGCTCACCTCTGCCTGCAGCCGCTGATTCTCGGCCTTCAGCTTCTCAAACTGCCGCGCATTCTCGATTCCGACGACGCCTAGTCCCGCAATCGCCGCCAACAGTTCCAGGTCCGCTTGACTGAACACCGCCTCGCTCGATTCCAGATAAATCACCCCCATCGTCCGTCCGCTGCACGCCATCGGTACGCACACAAATGCCCGCCCTTCCGCTGGTTTGTGGGTCGCGGCTTCAGCCGCGACATATGTGCCTAGCGGTGAACCGGGCTTTAGCCCCTGAGGAATTGCTTTTCGCCTTTCTCCGCCAGCTCTCGCACCACAGTTCCACACGCACGCGCCCTCTCGCAGCACCCTCCGCAACACGCTCTGACTCACATGCACTGGATGTTCCGGCCCGCACACCCGATCCCAGGCCACTTGCGCTCGCACTTCCTCCGTGTTTTCCTCCATCAACAAAATCGCTCCCCGTTCTGCCGGCACCACATCGAAGATCATTCCCAGTAATTGCCACGGCAGTGATTCTTCATCGCGCAACGATCCGATAGCCCGGCTGATCCCCAGTAGCGCGCTCAGGTTCCTCCCCAGGCGCTCGGCTGGCTCCAGCGCCGCCAATCTTTCGGGCGTCAGGTTCCGCAGTTCCTCCGCAGGCAGTTCCACCGCCTGCATATCTGCCACTTCTTCTTCATCCATCTTCACCGTACTGCTCGGCGAACGCCCCGCCTTTTCTTCCTGAAACACGAATAGGGAATTCCCGATCGCCACTTCGTCTCCATTGCTCAACTCCCGCTGCTTGATCGGAATGCCGTTGACGAATGTCCCTGCGTGACTTTCCAAATCCCGCAAAATATGTCTTCCTTCTACTTCGGCAATGTTGCAGTGGTGCGCCGACACCCAGCCATCTTCCAGTTGCACAACATTGTCCGCGTCCCGCCCCACGCTCAACTCTCCGTGGATAGGGAATTCACTGTTCCTCAGTGCGCCGTTGATCCCTACAAGTTTCGCCTGCATATTTCGCCCGCTTGCCCAGCTCTAACACCTCAAATTGAGGCGACATTCTAGCGCCACGCTTCCCCCACCGCCACACCCATGTCTATCTTTTCGGTTAGACCCCCTATCCAAATTTCTCTTCGTGGCACAGGCACTCCTGCCTGTGCTCTTGGGTTGAACCTCAGCACAGCCTTCGCAACTTCCGGAACAATGCTCTCTGCTTTGTAGGTTGCGGCCTTAGGTCGCGGCCTTACAGGTCACAGAATAAATCTGCTCTTTAGGAGGCGGGGGCCTCCAGCCCCCGCGTAAGCCTGTGTAGCGGCCGCCTTCTGAGGCGGGCCGTTCGTTTTTCACTGCGTCTTGCTGCGAACCATGTCTTTCGTCAGGGCACAACTTCAGTCGTGCCGTAAGCAGCTTAGAATCATTGCGGCTTCAGCGCTTGCGGAGAAATGTGCTTGGCACCGGGGGCGCAGCTTCAGCTCCGACATGGACCCTTGGCGATAAATTGGGCTTTAGCCCCTGGGGAATTGCTTCTCGACTTTTTACCCGCAACCTCTCCAGCCGCCGACCCTAACGCTTCGGATAGCCCTCCCCCTATTCGCCAATCGCTCCGCACCCGGCTCGGCCTCACTAACTCCATTCTCCTCAAACGCTTCACCCAAAATGCCTCTCCCCTCGCTCCTCTGGCCCTTCGCTTGCCATCTAGTTCTGCGTCCTTAGCCAAGAGCTAACGAAAAACGAAGTGAGGTTGCCATGAAAATTCAAAACATTCTTCGTCTCTCCACCACGGTCGCTTTCGGACTCGCCCTTCTGTGGGCCAGCGCGGCTCCCGTTCATGCTCAAGAAATCGTCAACACCGAATTCCCCAATGGCCCCTATGTTTCCTCGTTCAGTCAAACCGCGGCCACCCTGCCACCGGCCGCACCCGCGACGGCTAGCGCTGTTCCGGCGAACAACGCCCTCACCCCGGCGGCTGTTCCCACGCCTGCCGTCGCGGAGCAAGCCGTACTCTCCGCCAGCGATTATCTCCGCGACACCTTGATCGCCTCTTCCTTCTTTGGCTTGTTGCTCTTTGCCGCCTATGCCATTGCCGAAGTTCGTCGCAACGCGTTTCCATCCCGCCCCCACTTCACACGTCGTCGTGCCGCTCTCTCCTGACCCCCCGGCACGTTCTCTGCAGCCTCCGGGAGTCCACCCCGCTCCCGGAGGTTTTGGTGTTTTCGGCATTCTGTTTGTGTAGCGGCCGCCTTCTGAGGCGGGCGCATTCCGTAGCACAGACTTCACACCTTGCGGAAAAACTCCTGTGGCACAGACACTCTTGTCTGTGCACGCCAGCCAAATGCAGCAAAATCAGCACAGGCAAGAGTGCCTGTGCCACGAAATTCGCCTCTAGCCGACTTTTTCCGCAAACTGTTCAGCCTGTGCCATCCGGCAAAGCACTGCCGTTCAGCGGAATCCACAAAGGAGGCACGGTTTTCCTGGGTGCCGCACCCTTCGCATTTGAAGGGTGCGGGTTTAGAGTCTCCTTCAAGCGCGGCCTCTCGTACAGGGCGCGCCGTTCCGCTGTTAACAGAGCCCGGCTCTTCCATGGACCGCAAAAACAAATTCTCCACCTTCGTTCCAGCTCACCTTCCCGATCTGTTTGGGCCTTTCGCCCGCATTACCGTATAATCTTAAGTTTGGTCATCCACTCAGGAGACATCTGGAAATGGCTGGAGCCTTTGAAAACCAGAAGACTGGCGTCCGTATTCTTTTCGGCATCATTATCGGCATGCTCGCGCTCAGCATGCTCCTTTATCTAATTCCGCAAGGTCCAGACTCCGCGGCTACCTCCGGCGATGTCGTTGCACGTGTTGGCGACCAATCCATCACCCTTGCCGATATCAATCAGCGCCTCAATGATATTCGCCAGACCAACCAGGTTCCTCGCCAACTCGAAGGCCTTTACGCCAACCAAATTCTCAAGCAACTCGTTTTTCAAAAGGAAGTCGAATAC
>DATKPS010000091.1:0-4659 GCA_035524015.1 Candidatus Sulfotelmatobacter sp. | reverse complement strand
CCTCGCTCCTCCTTCCACTGCTTCGGGAAAGGTGTATCTATGAGCCTAAGCCAACTGGCGCGTTCCCTGCGAGAGTCCGCCACCCTCAAACTCAACGAAACCGCCGCGCTCCTGCGCGAAAAGGGCGAGCCGGTGATTCACCTCGGCGGTGGTGAGCCCAAAAGCAAAGCTCCCATCGACGCGGTCATCAATTGCACTTCGCTTCTCAATACCGGCGAAGTCCGCTACACCGCCCCGGACGGCATTCCCGCCCTTAAGAAAGCCATCGTTCGTTACACCGAGGATCACTATAAAAAGGTCGTTCACGCCGGCAACATCATCGTGTCCGGCGGCGCCAAGCAATCCCTCATGGTTTTGCTCCACGCCCTTCTCGATCCCAAGGAAGAAGTGATCTTCCCCGCGCCTTACTGGGTCAGCTATCCGGAAATGGTCAAGCTTGCCGGTGGCGTTCCTGTCGTTGTCAAACCCGAAGACGGCACCTTCTTCCCCACCGTGAAAGAAATTGCCACCGCCGTTGGTTCTTACACCAAAGCCATCATCCTCAACAGTCCCAACAATCCCTCCGGCGTCATGTACCCCAAAGACTTCATTCAGGAAATGGTAGAGTTCTGCGAAAAGAAAAACCTTTACCTGATCATGGATGACATCTACAACCGCCTCACCTTCGATCACAACAACGCCCCCATCGCTTACGACTTCATGAAGTGTTCCCTCGAGGAATCCAAGCTCATTGTTATCAACGGCGTCTCCAAGATGTACGCCATGACCGGCTTCCGTATCGGTTGGGCCATCGCCCCCCAGCCGCTAATCTCCGCCATGGCCACCATTCAATCGCAGCAAACCTCCGGGCCCTCCGCTCCTTCGCAATGGGCCGCGGTTGGCGCCCTCAATGGCGTGCAATCCTCCGTCGAAAGCCTTCGCGTCACTCTCGAAAACAATCGCAACATCATGATCGACCGCCTCCACGCTTTCGACGGCGTCAAGATCCACAAGCCCGAAGGCACTTTCTACTGCTTCCCTGATTTTTCCGCTTATATGAAAGACTCGCAGAAGCTCTCCGAATTTCTCCTCGAAAAGGTTCGCGTCGTCACCGTGCCCGGCAAGGAGTTCGGCTTCGAGGGCCACCTGCGTCTCAGCTATTGCGGCGCCGCCAAAGACATCACCGAAGGTCTCGACCGCATCAAGTGGGCCCTCGATCCCAATTCCGCTAATGAACTTTATCTCGGCGATCACAAGCTCGTGAGGGACTGGCTATGAACATTTACCTCGACGTGCAATCTCCCGCGGTCCGCGAAGCCGGCAAGCTCGCCAGCAATTATGGCCTTGCCAATCACGGCCTCGTCAATCTCCGCCGCGCTTATTGGAATCTCCCCACGCCCGCGCTCTACGAAGAAAGCATTTTCCGCTCCGAAGGCGCGCTCTCGCACCTCGGTCCGCTGGTCGTCAACACTGGCAAGCACACCGCACGCGCCGCGGCCGACAAATTCGTCGTCCGCGAAGAATCCACTGAAAATAAAATCTGGTGGGGCGAATACAATCGTCCCTTCACCGGCGAAACCTTCAGCGCGCTGCTCACTCGCCTGCAAGGTTATCTCCAGGGCCGCGACGTCTTCGTGCAGGACTGTTTCGCCGGCTCCGATCCCGACTATAGTCTCCCCGTGCGCATCATCACGCAAAAAGCCTGGCACTCGCTCTTTGCTCGCACCATGTTTCTGAAAATCCGCAACACCGATGCGCTGCAGCATCACGTCCCCGAATTTACGGTCATCGCCGCTCCTGGCTTCCAAGCTTCCCCCATGACGGACGGCACCCGCACCGAAACCTTCATCATCATCAATTTCCGCGAACGCCTCGCCATCATCGGCGGCACCAGCTACGCCGGCGAAATCAAGAAAACCATTTTTACCGTCCTCAATTTCTTGCTCCCTCTCCAGGGCGTGCTCTCCATGCACTGTTCCGCCAATGTCGGCGCGGACGGCGACGTGGCCATCTTCTTCGGCCTCTCCGGCACTGGCAAGACCACCCTCTCTGCCGACCCCAAGCGCCGCCTCATTGGCGACGACGAGCACGGCTGGAGCGACAATGGAGTTTTCAACTTTGAAGACGGTTGCTACGCCAAAGTCATTCGCCTCTCCGAAGACGCCGAACCGCAAATCTTTGCCTGCACCCGCCGTTTCGGCACTATCCTCGAAAACGTCACCTTCGATTCCGTTTCTCGTCATCTCGATCTCAACGACGATACCGTCACCGAAAACACCCGCGCGGCCTATCCGCTCTCCTACATCGCCAATCATCTCCCCGAAAAGCGCGCCGGCCATCCCAAGAACGTCATCTTCCTCACTTGCGATGCGTCCGGTGTCATGCCGCCCATTTCCCGGCTCACTCCCGATCAGGCCATCTATCATTTCATATCCGGCTACACCAGCAAGATCGCCGGCACCGAAATTGGTCTGGGCATCGAGCCGCAAATGACCTTCAGCACTTGCTTCGGTGGCCCCTTCATGGTTCATCACCCGCTCGCCTATGCCGAACTGCTCAAAAATAAAATTCAGAAGCACAATGCCCACGTTTGGCTGGTGAATACTGGCTGGACCGGCGGCTCTTTCGGCGTCGGCAGGCGTATCAGCATTCACCACACCCGCGCGCTTCTCAACGCCGCTCTCAGTGGCTCCTTGCTGAACGTCCCCTACAAAAAGGACCCGGTCTTTGGCTTGGACATGCCTACGCAATGTGAAGGCGTGCCGTCGGCCATCCTCGATCCCGTCAACACCTGGCCCAGCCGCGATGAGTATTTTCAGAAGTACGACGCGCTCGCTGCGCGTTTCATCGAAAACTTCAAGCTCATGCTCCACGAATGCCCCGCCCACATCCGCGAAGCCGGCCCCAAGCGCCTCCACTCCACCACCGTCAAGTAGCGCCGCCTCCTGTAGCACAGGCTTTAAGCCTGTGGCCGCCCGGCTTCTGCATCTGGGTCCACGCCCCGAATCGCCGCACCTGTAGCTCACCCCTTCAGGGGTGAGGCCTTTTCTTGCGGGTGCCGGGTGCCGCACCCTTCGTTTTTCACGGGTGCGGGTTTACAGTCCACTTCAAGCTCACCCATTACGTGCCATGTGCACCGCACCACCGGGCGCACGAAGCCCCCGCCGTTGTAGCGGCCGCCTTCCGAGGCGGGCGCTTTTCAGGCACAGCGACGGCTCCCCACCTGATTCGCCAGCAACCCGCTTCCCCGCTCCATTTCTCGCAGCCCCCATGTTCTGTAGTAGACTCGCGCCATGTTCCGTCAAATTGCCCCTGTCTTCTTCACCACGGACATTCCCCGCACCCTCGCCTATTACCAAGACAAGCTCGGCTTCCAGTGCCTGGGCACCTGGCAGGACCCGCCCGTTTACGCCATCCTCGCCCGCGACCACCACGCCATTCATTTCCGCTGCGCCGAACCTCCCACACCCAACCCCAACAAGTATCCCGAGGAACTGCTCGACGCTTACATCTTCATCGAAGACGCCGATGCTCTCTACGCAGAATATTCCGCTCGCGGCTTGGAATTCGTCCGCACGCCCGCCAACGTGCCCTGGCGTTGCCGCGAGTTTGTAGTGAAGGATTGTGACGGCCGCCTGCTAGCCTTCGGCAGCAACCTGTAGTCTGTCCGGCTGACCCAACTCAGAGCAACAAACATCCAACCCTAATCTGCTGCTCGCCACCGACATGGACAAACCCCAAAGATCGCATCAAACCTGTCATCCTGAGCGCCAGCGAAGGATCTCAACCGATCCACACTGCGCTTGCCGCGGACGAGCACAACGGTACAAGTCAGAGGTTGCGCATGGTGAGCAATGCGGGCTAATCGTCCAATCCCTTTCCCTTCAGTATTTGCGGCGTCCACTTTTCAATGCGGGATTCTCGTGTTTTCGCTTGTTTGGCGCGGGAAAAATGGAGCAAGTAGGCTCTCTGCCTTCCCGGCGTCAATGCCTCAAACGCCGCCTTCAACCCCGGCCTTTCCTCTAACTTCTTCTGAAACTCCTCGGGAATGTGGAACTCCCCGGTCTTTTTGAGGACCACCTTCAAACCAGCTCTTTCCGCGTCGATAGCTTCCCGAAGATAGGCTTTCAAACTCGCTTCCAGTTCCGTGATTTCTCGCACATTCTTGAACCGGATCTGCCGCGACGACTGCACGTTCTCCGTTTGTTGGATCAAAATTCGCTTGGGATCCCTTAGTAACGCCCCTTTGAAAAACAGCAGCGCACAGTATTCCTTAAATCCATGCATCAAAACTACGTTGCGCCCGTCCAACGCGTAACAAGGAAACCCCCACTTCAATTCTTCCGTCAGCTCGCAATCCAGAATCAGCGTTCTCAGTTTCTTAAATTCTGGCTGCCACTTCTTGGCTTTCCTCAGAAATTCATCCACTTTGGCATTCGTTTTCTTGCTCATGGCGCGCCATTCTAATCCTCTTACACCCGCTTGCCTAGCTCCTGGAACTCAGAATGAATAGGATCTTAGTGGGTTTCGGCCCTATTCTCGGCAGATTGCAGGACAAGGCCACGGCGGAATCGTACAGCCGGGTTCTAACCTGCTTGTTTCACCACAGACGTGGACAAACCCACCGACCACATGAGACTTGTCATCCTGAGCGCAGCGAAGGATCTCAACCGATCCACA
>DATKPS010000090.1:0-8326 GCA_035524015.1 Candidatus Sulfotelmatobacter sp. | reverse complement strand
CCACTGAGTTTTGTTTTCCAGATAAAAACTGACCATCGTGTCCGTGAACCGATTCACATCCGTCGACGCAGGCAGCACCGCAACCAGATCGGGATTGCTCTCGCACGCGGGGATCGGTTCGTCATTGCAGGCGTTGACATCATTCTTGTCCGTGCGCATGCGATTTTCCGTCCGGTAAAGACCGTTATTGACCCATTCGTTGCGCAACTGCACGCCGAAGGTATTTTCCATCTTGCGGTCGAACCAATGGTTGAAAATTGTGTGAGCCGCCGCGAATCCAGCCACCCAGCGATTGTCCTGCTGCTCGAACTGATCTCCCTTGATGGGGTCATCCAGGTAGTAAGTGAAATCGGAAAATAAATCGAGGTCGTAATAAAAACTGTAGCCCATGACCGTGGTCGCGGAATCCTCGCTCTGGCGATGCCATTCACCCTGCACGCTGTAACGCTGAGAATTACCGCCGTCGGCTGGGTTCAGTGAGCCGAAGAAACCAACGAGAGGTATGGCGCTTTCGGGGATTTGATCGCTCGAGTTCCATTTTCCGTGGTAAGCGCGCCCCGTGATGCTGAAACCATTGGCGGAGCCGCCTTGACTGTAGGTTAGGAGGCCGTTGAATTTCGCGTAGGCATCCGGATGGGTCCACGGGCCGTCATCGTAATATGCTTCTCCGCCGTACAGCAGAGTGCCCGAGCTGAGCTTTTGCGACGCACCGCAAACGGCCCGCCCAAAGTCATACATGCCGAGCTCCACTAAGCAGAAATTCTGGGGAAACTCTTTATAGAATTGGATGTTGGCCGATCCCGCGGAGCCGTAGTTGCCGACTTCCGCGTAATACGGACCTTTCTCGTAATTCAGGCGCTGCACAAACTCCGGCGTGACGGTATTCATGTCCGCATAGCCCTCGCCGTGCGCGTGTGAGGGTAGGTTCAGAGGCATACCGTCCAGGAATACGGCGAAATCGGTGCCGTGGTCGAGATTGAAACCGCGAAGGAAATACTGGTTGGCCTTGCCGCCGCCGGCATGTTGAGTGATGATCAAACCCGGAACTGTTTCCAGAATTTCTCCCGAACGAAGAATCGGACGATCGTCGATTTCCTTTGCGCCCACGGTTCCCTGGGTGGCGGAATCGGCAATGCCGATAAGGCTATCTTCACGGCCCTGCACAGTTACGGTCGCGCTCACGGCGCTCACAGCCAGAGAGATACGCAGCGGGGCCGACGCCTCAGTGGTCCCAATGGAGACAGGCACTTCTTTCGTTTCAAATCCGGGACTGGATACGATAAGTTGATAATCTCCCGCCGCGAGCCCAGAAATAGTGAAAGCCCCCTTTGCGTCCGACTGTGCCGTTTTTTGTACAGAACCATCTGCGGTTCGGATCAGCACGGTCGCCCCCACAATCACCGCGCCAGACGGGTCAACGATAGTTCCGGAAAGCAGGCCGGGCGTTTGCGCGCATAACTGCATAACGGAAACGATCAGCAGGAGAACAACCAATCGAGGAGACATACGCGCCTTTCTGACGCGATTGCGCAAGTTTAGTGGGATAACTGTAGCACATATATTCTTTTCGTAGCACGCAGGTAAAATCAACAGGTCGGTTCGCGACCTAGTGATAATCGTGCGACTCGGTTTCCGCGGCGGAAATGGAGACGGGAGCGAGGTGGGAAGCTTTGACGGAGATGACCCGGTCTTGATTCTGTAGAATGCCGCTGACACTGAGGAATTTTTCCCGATTAATGATCAGACGAAATTTCTGGTAGAGGTCCGGATGGATGATGACGTTGGCGATGCCGGTTTCGTCTTCGAGGCTGAGGAAGACGAAGCCTTTGGCGGTGCCGGGCCGCTGGCGAGCGATCACACAACCCGCAACGGTAGTGTAGGCCCCATCGGGAATACGTTCGAGATCGATGGCGCGCTTGATGTTCATGGCCGTAAGCGATTTGCGGCAATAGGCCATAGGATGAGGACCCGGGGTCAGGCCGGAACCGTGGAAATCGGCGACCAAACGCTCCTCGTTGTTCATACGCAAGAGAGGAGAGGATTCCGACTCATCGGCGATGGAATCCAGCAGCGGGCCCGCGGAACGAGTGGCGCGGGCTACCTGCCAAAGCGCGCTGCGACGATGCACGGATTTGCCGAGAGAATTGAGGGAGCCAATTTCGCCGAGGCACTCGAGTTCGGGCTTCTGTAATTCGGGGACACAGCGGACTAAATCGGTGATGTCCGAAAACATTTGCCGCGTTCTGGCAAGAACGATGGCTTCGGCCGCTTTCTGGCGGAGGCCGCGGGCATAGCGGAGACCGACGCGGAGGCACGGAACGAGTTGGCCTGCTTTGTTGGGTGCGTTTTCGAGGGTGCAGAGCCACTCGGAGCGAAGAATATCGATGGGTTTAACGCGCAAGCCATGGCGCTGCGCATCTTTGACGATGGTGGCGGGGCTGTAGAAGCCCATGGGCTGGTTATTGAGCAGGGCGGCGGTGAAAGCGGCGAGATAGCGGCACTTCAAAAAGGCGCTGGCATAGGCGATTAGAGCGAAACTGGCGGCGTGGGATTCCGGGAAGCCGTAGCGCGCGAAGGAAGTGATTTGCGCGATGATTTCCTGCTGCACGTGGGCAGCGATGCCGTTGCGTTGCATGCCCGCACGCAACCTGGTTTCGATCTGCTGCATGCGCTCTTCGGAACGTTTGAAACCCATGGCGCGACGAAGATCTTCGGCTTCGCCACCGGAAAAATTGGCGGCGACCATGGCCATACGCAAAAGCTGTTCCTGAAACAGAGGAACACCGAGAGTGCGCTTCAGGATGGGCTCCAGAGAAGGATGCGCGTAGTGGACCTCTTCCTTGCCCTGACGCCGGCGCATGTAGGGGTTCATCATGTTGCCGACAATCGGGCCGGGACGAATGATGGCCACCTGGACGACCAGATCGTAGAACTTCACGGGAGCGTTGCGAGGAAGTGAAGCCATTTGGGCGCGGCTTTCCACTTGAAACATGCCGACGGTATCCGCGCGACGCAAGGTTTCGTAGACCAAATTGTCATCGGCAGGGATTTGTGCCAAATCGACGGACTGGTGGTAGTGCTTGGGGATGAGTTGGAGACATTCTTCAAGGACGGCCATCATGCCGAGGCCGAGGAGGTCGACTTTAACGATGCCCATGTCGGCGCAATCGTCTTTATCCCATTGCACGACGACGCGGCCGGGCATAGTGGCGGGCTCGAGAGGAACGACAGAATCGAGCTGGCCCTGGCAAATGACCATGCCGCCGGAATGCTGGCCGAGATGGCGCGGTAAATCCTGAATACGATCGCAGAGCTGGAGATATTTTCGAATGAGGAAATGATGCACGTCGAAGCCGGCGTGTTCGAAATAGGTTTGCCAATTGTCTTCGGGGCCGCGCCATTCGAATTGACCGACGAGGCTGGAGAGACGGTCGATGGTTTCGGTGTCGAAGCCGAGAGTTTTGCCGACTTCACGGGAAACGGAGCGGCCGCGATAGGTGATGACGTTGGCGGTCATGGCGGCGCCGAGTTGGCCGTAACGGTCGTAGACGTATTGAATGGCTTTTTCGCGCTGGTCGCCGCTGGGAAGATCGAGGTCGATGTCGGGCCAATCAGCGCGTTCTTCGGAGAGGAAGCGCTCGAAGAGCAGCTCCATGCCGACGGGATCGACGGAAGTGATACTGAGGGCATAGCAGACGGCGCTGTTGGCGGCAGAGCCACGGCCCTGAACGAGGATGCCGTGCTTGCGGCAAAAGCAGACGATGTCCCAGACAATGAGGAAATAGCCGGCGAGATGAAGCTTTTCGATGAGATGCAGTTCTTTTTCGACTTGCTTAACAGCTTTGGCGAAGAGCTGTTCGTCGTTTTTGGGGCCGTAGCGCTGGTGAATGCCTTCCATGGTGCGTTTACGAAGGAAGGAATCCATAGTTTCGCCGGAAGGAACGGGATAGCGAGGAAATTCGTAGCCAAGATCGGCCAAAGTGTAGCCGAGGCGAGAAGAAAGCTCGGAGGAATTGGCAATGGCTTGGGGAAGGTCGGAAAAGAGCTGCGCCATTTCTTCGGAAGAGCGCAGGTGACGTTTGCTATTTTTTTGCAGCAGGCGTCCGGCGGAAGTGAGTTGGCAATGATTGCGGATGCAGGTGAAGACATCGAGGATTTCGCGGTCAATGGAACGCGCATAACGGACGCCGTTGGTAGCGAGGAGAGGCAGATGCAGAGTTTCGGCGAGACGGACGGCGGCTTGATTGCGTTTCTCCTCGAGAGGATCGAAATGGCGCTGAAGCTCGACGTAGACATTGTTGGGACCGAACAGTTCGGCGAGTTTTTTGGTGTTGCGGTGAGCCAGTTCGAGGCCGCCCTGAGCGAGAGAGGAGGCGAAAAGGCCCTCCTCTCCACCCGTGAGGCAAATTAAACCTTCGGCATGTTCGGCAACTTCCGCAAGCGTGGCGGCGCCACTGAATTTTTCTTTTTCGCGCATTTTGTAGCGGGTGATCAGACGGCAGAGATTGCGGTAGCCGGTTTGATTTTCGACCAGCAAAGGCAGGCGAACGAAGCGCGGAGGAAATTGATTGGGAAGCCATGGAGGGCAACCCGCTTGATTGCCAAAATCGACGACGGATATTTCCGCACCAATATGGGCGCGTATCTTGCAACGCGTGGCTGCAGAATGAAAACGCGGCGCACCGTAGACGCCATCGCGATCGAGCAAAGCGATAGCCGGCATACCAAAGTGAGCGGCGGCTTCGGCGATTTCTTCGGGGAGAGAAGCGCCTTCAAGGAAGCTGAAAGCGGAAGCGGCATGGAGTTCGACGTACATCAGTCGTAGATCCCTTCGACGAACCAGTGATTGGAAAGCAAGTCGCGATAGATGCGATAGAGGGCGGTTTCTTGTGGTTTGTGGGAGTTGTCGTGGAATGGATGATTGCTCTGATATTGGGGACGAGGCAGAGGAAGGAGGACGTCCCATTCGTCGCGAGCCCAGGGAGTTTCGGACCACCATTCGCCGGTGGAGCGGGAAGGTCCGGCAAAGGCGAGGATTGGTTGGCGTGCGTGGTTGAAATAGATGGTGTGCGGCTGATCGTGTTGTAGCTGGACCGTGGCAGGCAGTGGGGGACGATAGAGACGGAGAGCCGCTTGGGGTGGATGCTCCGCGGGCGGACAAGTTAGGGAGGCTTCGGGCAAAACAAAACGCTGCTGCCGGAAAGCGTTGGGGCGATGGGAGTCCAGCAAAACGGGGGCGCCCGCGCGACCTTCTCCAACGACGCCTTGAATGCGGGCCAGAGTGATTTCCAGTGCTTCGGGTTCCGGAGCTAAAGGAAGGAACAGGCCCATTTGGCGGGTGCGCGGACGAGTGGGAATGGCTTGGATGTGGATGGCGGTGACGGGAGCGCCGGGAGGATGCGCTTGCAGATCCAATTGCAGGAGTTTGAGCAGGAATTTGCTTTCGTTTACGGGAACAGGCAAACGGAGATTGCGGATATGTAGGCCGTTCGTAGGGGCGCAGCACGCTGCGCCCCCCGTTCGCACGAACCCCGCGTCTTGCGCCTCGGGGGCCTGGCTCACGGACTCATCCGATCCGGGCAAAGGAGACTGATCGCATAAGATTTTGGGGTCCAGGGTGAGCGTGATTTTCAACTCCGTAGTAGCCAGAAGGTGCATGCGGAGACGAAGACAGAGCTGGTCGAGAAGACGATTCAACACGAAAAGAAGAGGCTCGAGGAGATCGACGGAAAATTCCAGGTCCATGGATTCTTCGAATCGATCCGGAAATTGTTTGGGGAGAAGCGGCTTGGGATCGCCGCCATGGCTGAGTTGATGCCAACGCTTCCCTTCCTGGCCGAAGCGCTCGATTACGGCGATTTCCGGAAGCGCGGCAAATTCGGAGTAAGTACGGATGCCCCAGCGGTGCAAGGTTTCCAGCATTTCGGCGGGAAGGCCGAGGGAAGACAGAGGAAGAGCGCCGAGAATGGCCGCTTCTTCCCCGGGGGGAATCAGCGTAATGCCAGGAAAGCCGCGGGCGGCGGATAGGGCGGCTTCGGGATTGCCCGCGAAGGCGACGTTGGCCTCCAAGCCGGCCGCCGCTGCAATACGCTGCAGGTGATGGGCAATTTGTTCGGGCGAGCCGAAGAGTTTTTCGCAGCCCGCTAGATCGAGAACAACGGAATCGCAAAAATCTATCGCACTTCCCTTTCGCGGCTGTTCGATGAGGGGAGAAATGGTCCAAGCACAATCGAGCAAAGCGGCTTGTGCGGAAGCTTCTTGCGCTAGAGAGCGCCAGCGCCATTCGAGCGGGCCGCAGGATTCGGCCTGGAGTTTGGTCATGCCCAGTTCGACACCGCGATCGCGTGCGGCCGGATTCGCGGCGAAAACTTTTGTGAGCGGAGCGGCACCTTGGAGAACAGCCACCGGTTTGCTGCGAAGATCCGGTTCCTGGCGGGTGATGGCCTGCACAGGAAAATCGGGAATAAAGATACATGCGAAAACCACGTGGCCCCCTGAATTCGTGGAAGAGGAAAAGCGGGGAGGAAGGGCTAAACGAAACTAGTCCGGATTTCTCACCACTCAAACCTTTGACTTGAGCTGTCATCCTGAGCCCGCGTGGCTTGCGGGCGAAGGATCTCACCGTACAGTTTCTGCTCGGTGTCCACGGCAAAAACAATGCGGATCAGTTGAGATCCTTCGCTGCGCTCAGGATGACAGGTTTCATGCGATTATTGCGAATTATCGACGCTCCTGGTTAGAAATACGCGTTAGAAACTTTCATTCCATAGAATATTGGTCGTCCATTGGGCGGAATCCATAAGCGGCAAGCCGGTCCGGGAAGAAACAATTTTGCTTTCGACTTGAAAGCCGTCGAGCGTGGCGACACCGGAAGTTTTCTTTTGCACATCGAGATGACTCCAATTTTCTTGTTTGCGCCGGCACTGCAGAACGAGAGAAGAGCAGCTTTTGGCGCAGGATTCTTCGGCTAATAAAACCAGGATGGTGGGCGTGCTTTCGATGGTGCGGCGAAAACGGAACCAGGTGCTGAGTTCAATGCGACGCGCGTCGATCCAGGAAATGCCACCCAGATCGAAGATGACCACGCCCCAGCCACCGCTGTGCAGGAGCAAGTCGGTGGTGCGCAAAGCTTGCTCGAGGCGCTGCCAGGGGCCGCGAATTTTTGCGCGCAAATTGCCGTTGGGGGCGGGAATGACGGGCGAAGATGGTTTGCGGGTGGTGATGCGTGGAACTGCTTCGGGTTCAGGGAAAGGCAATGTGCCGGGTTGTGGCTGGCGCGAGCTGGTTGCGTTTTTCGATGCTTCGCTAGGGCCCATGATCGAGGGCAAAGCGGATTCAATGCCGCGGATTTGATCGCGGGGGTGTTGCCAGGATTGCGAATGCTTGTGTTTTCTGCCGGTGTTTTCGAAGAATGGGAGATGTTTTTGTGGTGCTGGAGAGGACACGGAGGATTGTTTAGATTGGGTTGCATTGGTTGCGGGATCGGAGCCACAACGAATCCATAAGAGGCGCGCGAGATCGACTCCGGCGGAGGCCAAGGATAGAGGATCCAAAGAATCGGACACATCGACATAGGCACAGGCTTCCTGGCGTTGCGTGGCGGAAGCGAGCAGCGAGAAAGCGATGCTGGTTCGGCCAGAAGAAGGAGAACCACAAAGTTCGATCAGGGAGCCGCGGGGAATACCGCCAGCCAGAAGGGCATCCAATGCGGAAATGCCGGTGGTCTGGAGTTGCGTGGGAAGCCGGAGGCGGAAACCGTCGAGACCGCGAGCGAAAGCAGAGGAAGAAGAGGAAGGTAGATGGGAGCGCGTGGCCATATTCGCTTTTTGTTCGCCTTACAAGAGCACAATAGCGCGAGGATTTGCCGCTGTCAATCGGAGTCAGTAGCACGACTTCAGTCTGTGCCCCACGCCAATAACTACCTATAAAACCAATAAGATTCAAATCCAAACACAAAACAAAGCACTTCCTCCCTCAACTAACTCCTTTTAGATTCAACAGATTTTCAATATTAGGCATATTGTTAACCAAGCAACCAGCTCAAGTAAGAACCGCGCTAGAGGAGCGAAAGGAGTGGTTGGTTGCGGAGGGAGGCGTCGAGGAGTTGGATGGTGTGGAGTACAGGAAGGGGATGATCGATTTTGGCGAGGGAGGCTTGGAGTTGCAGGATACAGCCGGGGTTGCTGGTGACCACCACGTCGGCAGGGAGATCGGCGATGAGCATGGCTTTACGTTCGCCAAGTTGGGAGGCGGCTTGCGGCTGAACGAGATTGTAGATGCCCGCAGAGCCACAGCAGATGGGAGCTTCGGGAATTTCGAGAAGTTG